>JANMME010000696.1:0-6945 GCA_031373015.1 Saprospiraceae bacterium | reverse complement strand
ACCGAAACCAATGATCATAATTGACATAATCGCTTACCCGATCCATTTTGCGCAAAACTTCGCCCGTCTTGGAGCGGTGCTCGGCGTACTGTATGGACTTTTTATTATTCGTCACGATGAAATAAGTCCCATCCGGGAATATGTGCAGATCAACAGAATCGGGAGCGAGCAGCATCTTGCCCCGGCGGTCGTATAAGGCGTGCAAACGGCCCGATGCCGTGGTACTTTGGGTGGAATCGAATTTGAAATCGCTGACGAAATAAGTGCCTTTTTTTTCAATCCCAAACTTGCTGAACGGTATCAAAACCTTTTCGGTTTTTGCATCAATTAGGGCTGTTTCCTTGTCCAGCATGACGATCAGCAAACTGTCTTCGTAATTTAACAGGGAAGTATATTTCGGTTCCACAAGTTTGTTGGCGGGCTGATACCAATAACCATATTTCATTCCCTGTCTCAATATCGCATTGACAAAGGTTGCGGCTTGCACAAAATCATAAACAACGGGCAAAATGACCGCTCCTTTCGCATTGATCAAACCCGTTTTTTTGTCTTTGGTGACCTTGAACCATTCCCGCTCGACATCGTAGGTTTCTATATAATCCCAGGTGCCTTTTTGGATGGCTTCGGTTCCTTCCGGAAATTTATACAGGCTCCAGAGTTTGTCTTCTCTCATGGGGATATACCCCGTTTTGCTCCATGTGCCCACTCCTGAGGCGGTGAAATTGCGCAAGGTTTTATGGCGCGTATCAATGACGCCCCAACTTTTTTTGCCATCGAGACTCGCCACGATATATCCTTTCGGATGTATGGGGCCCCACATATAAATGGCCGGCACCACCGTGTCTCCCTTCATATTGGTAAAACCAGACAGGCCGTTTTTGTAAACCTGCACATAGCCAGGGATCACCTTCCGGGCCTTTTCTTCCCGAACTTTTTTGGCTTTGGGATGCTCAAGGGTCTCGAATTGCCGAACCGTTTTGATTTCGTCGCCCTTACTGAAAACAATTTCGCCCGAGGTATAATTGACCGCATCAAATTTTAAGGGGACGATCTCTTCTCCCCGCTGGTTGATCAATCCGCAAAGGTTGTTTTTGTACACAACGGCCTGGCCTCCGGGTTGGGGCATGAATTTGTCGTACACCCTTCCCAAATCTTCCATGCGTTCATTGAACAGGAGTTTCCTGGCCGGATCTCCCATTAAAAACCCTACAACCCAGCCGTTTTGCAGGCTGAGGTTGTCATAAATCACCGGCAACAATTTTTTGCCGGAGCGGTCATACAATCCAAACTTCTTTTTGTTTTTTACAATGATCCGCGTATCCACATCCTGTGCCGAAATTTCAATGGATTCAACACTGTCAATCACTGGAGGAACAACCCAGATAGCGCCCGGCACCTGGGCAGTGGATACTGTAACCAATGTCAAAAAGAAGGCATAACACAAAAATCGCATACTTAATCAGTTAATTGAATGAGCAATTCAGCCAAACGCTGGCTGGTTCCGGGGAAATATTTTGAATAGCTCAAGGTGAATTTTTTCTGGATGATTTCAGGGAACTGGCAATCCCGAATCAGTTTTACATCGGGAGGCAGATTTTCAATTTCCCGTAATTTATAATCGGGCAAAGTGGCGCTAAAAGGCCGACCGGTTCTCAATGCCTGCCGGCGGTCCAGTTCGTACAAAAACCTGCTGCGCTCTTCGATCCGGCGTTCAATTTGTTTTTTGTGCAATTTCAACGTTTCCACGATTTGCAAAAACTCCCCTACTTGCAGGGAGCAACGGTATTTGTCAGCCGTCGGCACCTTGTTTTTTTCAAACATTTGCCGTGTGATAAAGGGCACCCTTTTGTCTGTAAAGATGCTGTCGGGAGCAAAAGCCGCAGACCAGGATGGCGCGTAATAACCGCCCGGGAGGTTCTGCCTCGGATAAATTCTCCCGGTTGACTGACTCATATAATCCTTCCAGGCGCCCTCATTCACATTGGTAATAAACGCAGCCTGGTAGGTGTTGTCCTTTTCTGCTGCAAGCAATTTGTCAATGGGTTGATTGTCAACGGGCTCAACCACTGGAACGCTCAAATAGTACAACAGGGCGCTGGACCTGAGCGCCGCTTCAAATTTTGAGAAATAGAGGGTTTGAACAGTAAAGCTCACCCCAGGCCGGACATTTCCTGTCCCGTACATTTCATAGCCGTCAAATGGATCTTCCGTTTCAAACGCCACCCTGCCCGTGAACCAGTCCACTTTCCCTTTCACCTGGTAGCCGCGTTGCAGGACATCCATAGTAGATACCCGAAAATAAATTTCGGTAATCTTCACTTCATCCGGCAAGCGAAATTGGGTAGGCTGTTCATCCTGTTCCTTCCCGTGATAGGCCTGGCGGCAAATTTCGACCGGCAGGAGCATTGAAGCGCTCATTTTTGGCGTGGCAATGATCTCCAGGCGGTACAATTCACCTTTCCTGAAATAACGCTCCGGAAAGTTGAAAAAGAATTCATGCCTGTTGCGCACTTCCATGGGCGTATAGGTGACGCGCCCGCGGGCACTGCACCAGCGTGCACGCCAGGTGGTTTGGCTGTAAACCAACGGTGATAAAGCTTCCGCTGCGGAGGGCGGCAGCACCAAATACCCAACACCCGGGATGGATTCGTCCATGCTGAAACTATACGATCCGTTCATCGGGAAACTGCAGTGAATGACTTCCGGCGGCACCGGAAATTGCCATTGCCGCATTTCTTTTGTGCGATCCAGGGAGTCCAGCCGTTCATTGTCAAACTTGAGCGTGAAGGTCTTTACTTTGCTTGCGGCTTTGTCAGGACTGGTTGCGTCTATGGCTGCTACAATATCGCACATCACTTCGTCCCTCACCCATGGTTTCAATTGTTCCGGCTTGCTGAAGGCGCGCATATCCTGCGGGGAGAGGTTGCGGTGCATCAATGCCCATCGGCTGAATTGCGCCCGGTCGGGGTGCTTTTTTAATCGCTGTTCAATATTTAGCCATCTTTGCAGGGCAACATCCTCATAAAACAAGCGGATATGCAGGGATTCTAATTGTTCTATATCGGCGTCACGCTCCATTTTTACCTGCAGCGGCCTGGGTTCCTGGACAAATTTCTTGCTGAGTCCTTCCTTAAAAGCCTCTAATGTGAATAAAAAAAGGTCCTGCATTTTAAGACCTTTTTTCTGGACGATATCGCTCATCTTCGTTCGTATCTGGTCGGCTCGGACGCGGATGCTGCGGATACTGTCGGCAGCTTCCGTGTCTAAGTAAGTAAACACATCCGGCACGACCAGTGTCCAATCCGGTTGGGCACGCAAGGAATGGGTCATTAAAAAACAGGAAATCAGGGTAAGCAAGCAGACTTTCATTTAACAGCTATATTTGCCGTAAAAATACTTCCCGGTATGCATTCCAAACCAACAATTATTTTACTGCTATTATTCATTATCGGGGCTGGTGCTACAGCTCAGACCGCCCAGTTAAAATGGGTGCTTGAATTGGATGCGGATGCCACACCCGTTGGCAAACCCGATGAAGAAGGTTTTCATTTTACAAAAAAAGGGCAATTGTACAGGATGTCCGTGAATGGGGATGTCCAGGAGGTAGCCTACGAGGATGTGACCTACCTGGGCGGGCGTTATTGGCAGATACAGCAAGCTGGATTAAAAGGTATCTGGCACCGCGATCTGGGCGAAATTATCCCGCCGGTTTATAACTCCGTTTCGATGGCAACTACTAAAAATGACCTTTGCTGGGCATTTGCAGTAATCAAATACGGGATGTCGGCGATCGTAAATGAAAAGAACCAGATCATAAAACCCTGGATAACTGCGGGATATAAGGATCTCGTTATGCTCAGTGATACTGTTCTGGAATATAAAAAAGCTTACGCCCTGGAATACATGTCGCGAAATGGGTATCCACTGAAAGAATCTCAAGTCAGTTGGATGAAAAAGCCGGAATTCAAAAGGCTTTCGGCGGATAAATACATTTACACCTACGCCAAATCGGGCCGAACAAAAGTGGATACCTTCAGCAATGCCGAGGCTTTTAGTAACGGTTTGGCAGCGGTTGCGATCAAAGGCCAGTGGGGCTATATGGCTGAAAATGGCACGATGGAAGTAAGCCCACAATTTCAATCAGCCGGGCCTTTTAATGAAAACGGGTTCGCGGTGGTCAAGGCCAATGGTTTATATGGCGTGATTAAGCGCGACGGCAAGCCCACGTTCGCACCGAAATTCGTGTTCTTGAAACACTTTTCCCAGGGCCTTTACGAATTCAAATCAGGTGATCAGATCGGTTTATGTGATATCAACGGAAATATAGTGCTGCCTGCCGGTCAGTACGCCTCTTTTCTGACCGCCGGGAACCAGGCATTCGCGGCACAACTCCCCAATAAAAGCCTGAAATTGTTTTCCCTCGGTGGTGGAGAAATCAAGACGGATTCGCTGATCGAATTAAAGGGAGGCTTGAACTGCGAATTTTTTGTTGCGTCCATCCTGAAAAACCGGAATAACAAACTCACAGGGTTGCTTGATTCAAAAGGAACCTGGGTTTTGCCGCCTGTATTTACAGGGAATATTGAGCAATACCCCTATTATTTTCTGACCGGCGGAAGCGTCACCCAGCCTGACTTGCTTCCCGGCGTAGAGGTGGATAAAGCACCAGCGTACCAAAAAATCTTGTATAACTGCCAGGCCAAACCGGTTTTGGGCTTTTCAGTGAACAGTTTTTCCCCAGTGAAAGACAGCCAGATCGCTATTTTTGATTTGAACAAATTATATGGCCTGGTAACGCCCGACGGGGTGTTGTTGCAGCCGATTTTCAACAGTATCAAGACGATGGGAAACAACTGGTTTTATGTTCAAAAAGATGGGAAGCATGGGGTGGTGAAGGTGTTGTAACCTTCAGTGTAGTCCCTTACGAGAGTCTGACATTGACTGCATTCAGACCTTTTTTGCCTCTCGCTGTTTCAAAAGTGACCGTATCGCCTTCGCGGATTTCATCAACCAAACCGCTGACATGAACGAAGATTTCTTCGTTCGTGCTGGAATCGACTATGAAACCAAAACCTTTGGTCGAGTTGAAGAACTTAACAGTACCTGTGTTCATACTAAAAAAATTGAAAAAATGAAAAGCAATTGCCCTGAAGGACAGCGCAAAGGTACATAACATCTTGTGTTTCACAAAAAAGCAGCGTCCCAAGGGTGCATTTCGGAGCAAAACCAATTTGAATTCTATTTCTACCCCTTCCCGCCCCGCCGCACCGCCTCCTTCCCAAACCGATCCCGAATCTTGTCCATGGCAGGCTGGGTTTGGCTATTCGATCCTCCAAGCCCCCCTAAATGAAGATAAAAAAAGCGTTTCCAGTTCCTACTTCTTAGTGCCTTCCCTCCGTTCCTTTGCCCCATGAAAAAAATCCTTGTCGCCAACCGGGGCGAAATCGCCCTCCGCGTTATGCGCACCGCCCGGCGTATGGGCATCTCCACTGTGGCCGTGTATTCTGAGGCCGACCGCCACGCGCCGCACGTTCGCTTTGCGGATGAGGCCGTGCTGCTCGGCCCTGCACCCTCCGCCCAGAGTTATTTGCGGGGCGAAAAAATCATAGAAGCCGCCAAGCGATTGGGTGTGGATGGTATTCACCCTGGATATGGGTTTTTGAGCGAGAATGCCAATTTTGCCCGCATGGTCGGGGAGGCTGGTATTACGTTTATTGGCCCGCGCCCCAACAGCATCGAGGTCATGGGCAGCAAGCTCGCCGCCAAGGAAGCCGTGAAAAAATTTGATGTGCCCATGGTGCCCGGCATTGATCAGGCTATTACCGACGTAGCGATGGCCAAAGAGATCGGTCGCCGTGTGGGTTATCCGATCCTGGTCAAAGCCTCGGCTGGCGGCGGCGGCAAAGGCATGCGCATCGTGGAGCGAGAAGAAGACACGCAGGAACAAATGGAGCGCGCCATCTCAGAGGCCATTTCGGCCTTTGGTGACGGTTCTGTTTTTATCGAAAAATACGTCACGGGCCCGCGCCATGTGGAGGTACAGGTGATGGGCGACACGCACGGAAACATCGTGTATCTCTTTGAACGTGAATGCAGTATCCAGCGCCGCCACCAGAAAGTGGTGGAAGAAGCGCCCTCGGCCATCCTTTCTCCTGAAATGCGCAAGGCCATGGGTGAAGCCGCCGTTCGTGTTGCCAAATCTTGCGATTACGTCGGGGCGGGCACGGTGGAATTTCTCGTGGATGCCGAGCGGAATTTCTACTTTTTGGAAATGAACACCCGATTGCAAGTGGAGCATCCGGTGACGGAAATGATCACCGGTTTGGATCTCGTAGAACTTCAAATCCGGGTAGCACGCGGCGAAAAACTGCCTTTTGCCCAGGACGACCTGAAGATCAACGGTCATGCGCTCGAAATCCGCGTCTACGCCGAAGACCCGCTGAACAATTTCCTGCCCTCGGTCGGAAAATTGGAAAAATACCGCCTCCCCAGCGGCCCAGGCATTCGCATAGACGGCGGTTTTGAAGAAGGCATGGACGTGCCGATTTACTACGATCCCATGCTCGCTAAACTTGTGGTGCATGGCACTACCCGTTCCGAAGCCATCCAAAAGATGAAAGAGGCCATCGCGGCCTACAACGTGGAAGGTGTGGCCACCACGCTGCCGTTTGGCCAATTCGTGCTCGACCATCCAGCTTTTGTGAGCGGAGATTTTGACACCCATTTTGTGCAGCAATACTACACGCCTGAAAAATTGATTGAAAGCCAGAAAGCAGGCGCAGAAGTAGCAGCCTTGCTCGGCCTTCGGTTTCATTTGGAACACAGGAAAAAATTGACCGTACCGGATGTTTCGGGGAGTAAGTGGAGCAGCCGAGTTTGAGGGGATGGAACACGGATGACACCGATGAGACACGGATTTACGCGGATTTTCATATAGAATCCGTG
>JANMME010000685.1:0-12852 GCA_031373015.1 Saprospiraceae bacterium | reverse complement strand
ACTGGGGCGAAAAATTTAATTTGTTGTAACGCCGAACTTCCCGAAAGTTTAAAACTTTCGGGAAGTTACATTTCGCGAAGACAGAACAAGATTTGGTGTAAAAATCGAAATTTTGCATCTTTCGACTTTTTGCACAACCCCACAAGCCGAACGGTCATAACGCTGTAGCAGGAGCAACTCGATATGCTCCAACAACATCGCCCGGCCTGACTCGTCAAGCCCAGATAGACGCCCTAAATAAACCATGAGGATGTGCTTTGTCCGAATGCCGTCGCGCTGTGCCTTGACCAAATCGTAGTACCATTGGCCTTTGACACATTTTTTTTAAAAACATCCGCAATGGCAACTATTTTGGCCGACCATAGGGTTGGGACTACATACGAAACTTGGGTTAAGTCAACGACATTGCCCTTTAGGGGCAGGGGGCGCGGCCCACACTCGGCACAGGTTTTTAAACCCACCCCAATTATTTTGATTGAGGATTGTTGATGTTTCCGATAGTCAGAATTACAAAATGCAGCCCCGGTTTGTGCAATACAGGCCGGGGCTGCATCATTCCGGCTCACAATATTTTCCACCTAAACATTCTCCGCACATGAAACTCAATCGCTACCTGACCCTGATAGTCGGGGTCCTTTTTACGCAAACCCTCATCGCCCAAACCATCCTCACCGGCAAAGTCACCGATTCAAGCGAAGTCCTAATTGGCGCCTTTGTACAAGTTCTTCAAAATGGTACAGACATTCAACGAGTCCGTACAGATTTCAATGGCGAATACCGCATTCAACTGGATTCTGGTACCTATTGGGTGGAGTGTACCTATACCGGGTACCACACTTTTTCAATGGAAGGTGTAAAGGTTGAATGGAACAAATTGAACACATTGAACATCACAATGTCCGCCTCAGGCATAATGGATGATGCGGAAATGGAGCTTGCATTAATAGAAAAACGCAAGTCCGAGCAAGCCAGAACTCCCAGGGGCCAAACCCTCACTTCCGAGCAAATCAAAAACATGCCGTCACGACAGGTAAATGCCATCCAAGCCAGTACCGTTGGGGACAAAAAGGCAAAAAGGAGTCCATTACGTGCATACTCGCCTCAGGGAAAATCCAGGGCGGATAAAATGCTCGTATACCCTGCTCCAATGGATTATGAGGCAAAACCAGAATCTCGAGGGTACATTATTGGTGGCAAACCCATTCACGACACACTCGATGATATTTCCGGAGAACAATACAACCGCATTACAGAAAACCCCTTCCAGGATGCCAAATCGAACGGAATTTCGACTTTTTCCATTGACGTAGACGCTGCGTCTTACGCCAACATCCGCCGCTTTTTGAACGACAACCAACTCCCGCCCCGCGATGCAGTCCGGCTTGAAGAGATGATCAACTACTTTGACTATCAATACAATGCGCCCAGTAGTGGCCGCCACCCTTTTGAAGTCAACACCGAGGTAGCGCCCTGCCCCTGGAATCCTAAGAATCGCCTGTTAACCATCGGAATCCAAGGCGAAAAGATTGATGTGGGGCAATTGCCTGCTTCCAATCTCGTATTCCTGATTGATGTATCGGGTAGCATGAGTGACGAGAACAAACTCCCCCTCGTAAAACAATCGCTCTCGATGCTCACCGACCAACTGCGACCCAACGATCGCGTGGCCATCGTGGTGTACGCCGGAGCCGCAGGACTGGTGCTCGAAAGCACCCCAGGTTCAGACAAGCCCAAGATCAAAGCCGCACTTGAAGCCCTCGAATCGGGTGGCAGCACGGCGGGTGGCGCAGGCATTAAGTTGGCCTACGAAACAGCGCGCAAAAACCTGATCGCAAACGGCAACAATCGTGTGATCCTTTGCAGTGATGGCGATTTCAATGTGGGTCAAAGCAGCGAAGGCGAATTGGTTAAACTTATTGAAAATGAGCGCAAAAGCGGCGTTTACCTAACCATTCTTGGTTTCGGAATGGGCAACTACCAGGACGGTAAAATGCAGAGCCTCGCCGACAAGGGCAATGGCAACCACGCCTATATTGACCAACTCAGCGAAGCCAAAAAAGTGCTGATGCAGGAGTTCGGCGGCACGCTTTTCGCCATTGCCAAAGATGTGAAATTGCAACTGCATTTCAACCCCGCCCATGTCGCCGGCTACCGGCTAATCGGTTATGAAAACCGAATGCTCGCCACCGAAGATTTTCACGACGACACCAAAGACGCAGGAGAACTAGGCGCTGGACACCGCGTCACAGCAATTTATGAAATCGTACTGGCTGGTCAATCTCTGCCTTCGCTTACCAAAGCAGATTCCGCACTGGTCGTCGTAGCAAAGCCGGATACTTCCGTCACTGTTGGCAACGACGATCTGATGGTGCTGCAACTCCGCTACAAAAAGCCAAAAGGCGAACAGCCCAGCCAACTCATGGAATACCGACTAAATGCAGCTGCGCTCGACCGCAAAACAGAAAGCGAAAACTTCCTGCTGGCTTCGTCCATCGCGGAATTTGGCTTGCTGCTGCGCGATTCAAAATTCAAAGGCTCATCCAATTACGAGCAAGCCATCAGCCGTGCCAAAGAGGCCGCGAAAAACGATCCGAACGGGTATCGGAAAGAGTTGGTGCAACTGATGGAAAAAGCGCAAGCGATTGCGGGAGCTGTGGGGACTGCGAAGAAGTAGTTCGTTAGAGAAATTAACCCTTGGCACTAAGGTTTTGAAGGTGGGAATCAATCCAATGTTTCTCCGGTAATGTTGGATTGGTTTCCACAAATTGAGCCAAAGCCCTCATGCTTTTTTTGGGATCTTTTTGCGCTTTAAAAATGAGGCTTGCCGCTTGTATAAAAGATTTGTTCCCAGTATAATGGTGTTCTGGAATAATGGATTTATTGACAGAAAGAAATTTTCGAAATGTATTGGTATGATCTACAAATATGTCTTCATAACCCAGTTCCAGATATATCCTGAGGCGTAGCCTGCGTTCTAAAAGTTTGCTTTGAATGTCTTTAAAATGTGCATTGTTGAGCAGGTCGAGCGCTGTGGAATATTGATGTTTTTCAAAGTGCAAGATGCTGTTGCAAAGCATGCGCATGTCGGGGCTTTTTTCGGCGCCAGGGTCTAATTTCATTTCAAATTGCTGGAAAAAATTATTTGCCCAGTCAATTTTATGCAGGCGCACCGCCACGGTGATGATGTTGAAAAATGTGTGCGGGCTTACATAGCCATCAATCAGCAGGCATCCCATATTGATGCGCCATTGATACAAATCCATCAACTCTTCGAAGTAGTCTTTTGATTGAACAAAGGTTAACCGAGCTGAATGAGAAAGGTACGAAAAGATGGTTTGGTTTTCGGGGATGGAAAGAAATTTGCCTTGCTCCAACAAGGATTGCTTCAGGGCAAGGTATTGTGGTCTTGAGCTTGGTTGTTGCAAAAGCAACCATGCTTTTTCCCAAATCAAGGTCGCAGGGCTAAGTCGCTCACGATGGATCTCCAAAAGCTGGTTGGCGAGGGTTTTCTCTTCCATTACATAAGGCTGCCCAGCCACCAAGGTGTGGTTCGTCATGTGACATAGGCACTCCAATTTGGCACGCAAGTAATAGGCGTCCAGTGTTTCATTTAGTTTGGAAAGGTCAAATTTTTCGGCTACCATATCTGAAGAAGCTATCCATTTGGCCCGTTCGTATTCTATCAAATATTCACAATGAGCCTTGTACTCGTCTTTTAGTGGATACTTTGATTGAGCCACCTGCATGTTGCGCAACGCATCTTCTTCCCATTCGGGTTTGTGCCGTTTTCGATACCATTTTTTTCTAAAATAAGCGGCGTAGAAGGTGTGCTCCTTCAATTCCTGATGTTCAATAAACTGTTCGGTCAATTTCAACAACTTTGACGAGATCTTGGCAATGGTCTCCTTGCTATCGGCAGATGCTTGGGCCCTTTTAAAAATGAACTGATAGGCCTGTTGAATATTCAAGCCCGGGTGCTGAAAATTGGGATGAAATGGCTGGAGGTATTCGAGCATCAAAGTCAAATGCTGGTTGGTATTGAAATATGGGGATTTCAAAAATGCTGACAGGCGCAGCATTTCTAACTCGGAAAAAAGCGAGAGCAATCGGATCAGTTTACTTTTTTGCATGGAATGGCGTAAAGTCTGCAAACTTTGAGGGGATTTTAACAAAAAAAAGTAATTGGGAAATTGGGACTTCAAAATGCAATATTGCGACGACTATTGGCAAATAAACTAAATTCTAGTTCTATGAAACGTGGACAACTTTTGGTTTTGCTCTCTCTGAGCATTCTTTTTTTCTTCAATTCAAATGCATCGGCGCAGGAATGCCCTGCTCCCGAAAATTTAAGCATCACCATTGACACCTCAACGCCTCCTATTGCCCACGTGAGTTGGACGGTGCCGCCCGGAAGCAACGTGGTGGGCTTCATCTTTACGTATAGCATTGATGGAGGCACCCCAATTTCGATCACCCTGCCCCTTGCACCGACAAGCTACGATGTTGTTTTGCCAAAAAATTGGGCTCGGTTGGAAGTTGAGCTGGTATCCGTATGCGAAGGTGGAGGTGTTTCTGATGTTTCTCGTGAAATTGTGTCCAATATTATCATTGAGGATCTGGTGTTATTCAAGCCAGGTGGCGCAGAGGAGATTATCTGCACAAATCCTTGCCCGGGCAGCACTTACTTTTACTACAGTCAAGGCTCTGGGTTAAACGGGCTGGGAATAGGGGCTGGCGGCGACCCTTCGAACAACGATGGAGGGGCTGGATCGGAAGACCCAATCGGTCCAGATGGGGCCGGATCGCTTGAGGTATTCAAAGACGCGACGTTCTGTTTGTGCATGGAAAACAAAGGAAACGATTACCAAAACCAGGAAATCGTAAACGCTTGTCGTCTGTCTGCACGGGAGTTTATGCCGTTTTCCCCCTACATTACTTTCTGTAGAGCACCTGGAACCCGGTCATTGGAACAAAGCCAAGATAAAGGGTCGGTGATGTGGCACCCAAATCCCGCTTCAACGGACTTATGGATTCAATCCAGATCACAACCTGTATGGTGCGTGATCACCGACCTTACCGGCAAACCAATGATGGCGGCTTTCATCGTCCAATCCAGCACAAGCATTCAGGTATCAGACTGGAAACCAGGGGTTTATTTTATTCAGACAACCGATCAAAGTGGCAGGGTAAACATGGGTAAATTCGTGAAAATCTGAGCGGGATTTTTTGTAAAAACTGTAATTGCATACCCCTTTCGTGACAGTACATCTTTGTGAAAAATGTTGATTTTTTAACAAAATTTCACAAATGCACTCGTCACCATGATTCAAACAAGGATTAACGCACGAAGCGCGATTACGACCTTCGTATTCCTGCTACACACCTTAAAAGTATTTGCCGGGATCGCAGGTCCGGCACTTTCCTGTACGATTTCAGGAGCCAATGTGAGTTGTGTCAACCAACTGGAGTTTTACTACACTGCCCAGGCGCCTGGTTTCACCTACGTCTGGGCAGTGCCCTCTGGTGGCACCCTCTCCAATACGACAGGTCCCTCCACCATGGTCAACTGGACGGCTGCTGGTTCGCGGCTGGTAATATTAACAGCCACAGACCCGGGCGGGGGCGTCTCCACCTGCTCTTTGACGGTCACGGTCTATCCGCGTCCCGCCCCCAAAATTTTTACGGATTTTATCTCTGATTGCCAGGAGCCGGACAAAGAGCCCCAGGGAAACCCAGGCGAGCATGAGTCCAATACTTGTTGGCTGGTGTGCGAAAACATGACGGTCAATTACTGGACTACGCAAGAGCCTGGCTATACCTACCAATGGACCGTGGTCGGTGGAACGCCTAATACTGCTTCCGGCCCTTCGGTTAGTGTGGTCTGGGGAAGCCCTGGCCCGGGTTCCATCATCCTGACCGCCACTTCTCCGGGCGGGTGTTCGGAGTCTATCACCCGATGCGTTACGATCATTGCCTCGCCAAAGGCAGCGTTTACGTTCAACAATGAATTACCCGATCATCCTTTGGAAATCTGCCGCGACGAAACGGTCTATTTTAACGACCTGTCGGTGGGTGCTGCTCAATGGTTGTGGAACTTTGGAGACGGCACTACCTCTAATGCGCAAAACCCCGCACACAATTACCCAGGGCCGGGCACTTATTTTGGGTCGCTGACCGTAAAAAACAATTGTGGTTGTACGGATATTCTACTCTTCCAAGTCAATGTAAGTGATCGTGTTAGCCCTGATATTGGCTGTATTTCAACCTTGTGTCTGGGCGAATGTGCGTTTTATACCGTAACGAATATCAACAATTGTCCCGATGCCTTCATTGAATGGAGCATTCACGGCGGCAGTATTGTCAACATACCTGTAAACGGTTCCGTGAACGTCGTATGGGATGATTCAGATGGATTTATTGGCAATAATGGCTATGGTTTGATCTGTGCTCGAGTGCAGGGATGCGATGGATTGTGTGACCAAGAGGTTTGCGTACGCGTTCCCATTATCCACAAGGCGCGCATTTTTGGGCCAACGGATGCCTGTGAGGGAGAGGAAGTTACATATTATGTGTCCAATCAACCGGGGATCAATGAGCCTGGCGGCTCGCCAGACGGCGTAGATTTTGATTGGTCGGTTTCAGGCAATGGTTTTATCATCTCGGAATTTCCTTATTCGAATTCAATCACCGTGCAATGGTTTGGCGCGGGGCCAGCTACGGTATCGTTGGCGGGATACGAAAATTATCTCGGAGACCCACAATGCAGGTTCGAGCCTGATCCATTAGGCGTGAATGTCAAACCGAGCTTTACCCTTTCCCCTGAAGAAACGGCAGCTTGTGTCGGGCAGGTTGTGACGATCACTGCCAGCGGCACGGGCTCATTCAACTGGACGGTATCGGGGCCTGGTGGCGTCATAGGCCCTACCCCTGGCGGCAGTTCATATTCGGTAAGCCTGACTTTACCCGGGACTTATATTGTTACCGCAGCATCTACTTCGGGCGTTTATTGCCCTAATACACCCAGCGCCGTGATTGTGGCAAATGCGCCGCCGCCGCCGCCTTCCGGCACCTTAAACGGGGTCACTTCTGTGTGCGCCAACACACCCTACACCTATACTTTCAGTGCACCGCCGCCGCCAGGCTCTATTTATGTCTGGACGGCAACGGGCGGCACCGTTTATGGCGGGGGCGGGCAAACCGTGAGTGTGCAATGGTCTGGCACGCCACCCATGAGTTTAAGCCTACGGACACGCAGCAATTTGGAACCCTACTGTGAATCCGCCCCTTTGAATTTTCCGATCAGTTTGTACACCCCTCCTGTCACTTTCATAGCGGGGCCGGCTGCTTCCTGTATAAACCAGACAGAATCCTATAATGCGTTGGCGCTCTCTAATTTTACGAATATTCAATGGAGCGTAGTCCCTGCTACCGCCGGTAGTGTTGTATCTGGTCAGGGTACTCAGGCGATTACGGTGTTGTTTAATGCAAATGCCCCAGCCTCTGTCCAGATTGTCGCCACGGCAACCGTTTGCGGCGCCACGGTAACAGACACCCGAACGGTAGCCGTTGGCCAAATACCGGCTTACAGCATTAACGCCCCTGCTACTGCTTGTGAAAACAGTAGTGTAAGCCTTTCTGTTTCGCCCAATACCGGGATCGCTTCCTATCTCTGGAATTTTGGGGACGGCACGACCAGTACAAGCCCGACGCCTGCGCATTCCTGGGCAAGTGCCGGGACTTATCCCATCAGCGTTAAAATGACCTTGAATATCTGCGGTAACCCAAGCGTGACCGTTGGCACGACGATCCAGATCAACCCAAATCCTGAGGCATTCGTAACTGGGTCAAATGGTTTTGTCGTTTGTCAGGCGACTGGCCAAACCACCGATTTGACCGTTACGACGCAGGTTTTCTGTACCTATCTCTGGTCAACAGGTGCTTCCGGGCCAGTCATCCACGTTACTACAGCAGGCCTATACACCGTGACCGCCACGGAGCCGGGCACAGGGTGCTTCACGGTTGTTGTTACGGGTGTTTCAGAATGTATGCCCCCTCCTGACACCTGTGTCCCAGTATTGCCCCGCTGGACCTTTACGGCATCAGAAAACTGTGATACGTACACGTTTACGCCCATTCCCACAAGTGCAAATTTTATCCGTTGGAATTTTGGGGACGGGTCGTTCAGTACGTTCCCTGGAACAGTTTCGCACACCTACGCGCATGCCGGGTATTATCATGTGATTTTGACCTCGTACGATTACATCCGGCGATGCACACTAGACTATGTACAAACCATATCGGTCAAATTCAAAGGTGATTTTACAGCAACCTTTGACTGCCATTCTGGTTCCATGATCACCACACTCACAGACCGATCCGAGTACATGCCGGGATTTCAGGTCCCTCCCAGCTGGTATGACGGATCTACGCTCATCGGTTCAGGCGCCCTATTGAATGTGACCTTGACCCCGGGCATTCACAATATTCATCTGGAGGTAAATATTTTGGGAATGATGTGCAGTAGTCCTACGCAGGCTATAAATGTCCCGGGCATGCCGCATGCCAGTTTTCTACACAATGCGCCTCAATGCGAGGGAAATCCTGTTCAATTTACGAATACTTCTACGGGGGGTGGTTTGACCAGTTTTCTTTGGAATTTTGGAGATGGAGCAAGCTCTGGCCTTATGAACCCACAGCGGGTCTATAACGCGCCACCCAATTCCTATACGGTTTCGCTGACTGTTGCGAATGACTGGGGGTGTTCGGCTTCCACCAGCGTTGCCATTTCTATTACGGATAAGGGCAATAACCCGACGCTTTCCATGGCTCCAAATCCTCCGGTCTGTGAAGGTGCCTCGATATTGATAACAGCCACCAATTCGCTTCCAGCCATCACAATCTTTACCTGGTTTAATGCTGCCAATCCGGGTGTCCCCTTACAAGGCCCATCCCCGCAAAATACTTATACAGCCACCAGCAATGGGCTATACGGCGTGTCTGTGACCGATGGAAATGGCTGCAAATACAATGTATTGGCGACCCAGCCAGTGGTGATCACGCCGCCGCCTTACCTCAATATCAGCGGAGCTACAGATGTCTGTGTTGGAGATGACTTCAACCTGTCCGCAGATATTGGTCCGGGCTTTACCTATCACTGGCAAATAAGCTATCCAAATGGTTCTTCTGGGACTTCTAACAGCCCATCCATTGTAATAAATGCATTTATGGCCGGGCAGTACACGTTTGCAGTGACCATTACCAATCAGGCTGCGGGATGCACCAATACAGGTTCTACTACTGGCACAGCGCATCCTGGTATAACCGACCTGAGTATTTCGTCGAGCAATGCATGCGTTCCTGCCCAGCTTACCGCGAATGGAACAGGTATTGTAGCCTATAACTGGAGTGAGGGTTCAACCACGCAACAAATTTTGGCCACCCAAGGCGGCCAATATGCCGTGGTCGTCAGCGACCAATGGGGTTGTACGGCAAAGGCGGAATATTTTCTCGGCAGTCCACCCGATTTAAGCAATGTGATGGTAGGTTGCTATGAGTTTTGTAATGACGTGATCTGGCAGGCGCCCAACTGCGCGGGTTGTCAATACCAATGGACATTCAATGGCAATCCATTGCCCGGAGAGACCAATTCAACCATCAAAATCGGCAAATCTGGTGTTTATACGGTCATTGTTACCAACAGTTATGGTTGTCAAAGTGAAAGCGATCCGATTGAAATCAGTATCTCAGGCAACTCCGGACAATGTGATGCTTGCGATATCAAGATTATCAATAACCTCCTGGTATGTCGCGGGATAGACCCTGCAACCGGGAAGATCATCTATGAATTTTGGATGGATGTGATCAATAATGGCGGCGCACTGCATGGCGTCACGGTCGTGAGCGACCTTGGAAATGTACAAGTTGTTTTCCCGCCGAACGGATTCATACCGGGTGGTGGCGCACTTACACAGGTGCACGGTTTCATGCTTTGGGATAACATAAAAGACTATGGCTGTTTTGATCTGCTGGGTTACCTCACCATAGATTGCTCAGATGAAAAGCGTTGTAGTGCCCAATGGTGCGGAAAAGTGCCCCCGTGTTGTAATGGCAATTGCGGTTTAAAAATTACAGACGTAAAGGCGGTTTGTATCACAAATGGATATTACAGGGTGAGTGCCACCGTGACGAATTACGGCTGTGATCTGTTTGACATGTACATAGAAACGATCTTTGGCAACTTCCCGCTGACACCTTCGACTATTCTTTCCGGAACGAGCATAACTTATTCCTCGGTTATTGCAATCACTCCCGGAACCTATGGATTTAGGATTTGTGGGTCGGATGTTGCAGGCGTATTATGCTGTGCGGAATCTCAAATCGAAATCCGACCATGCGACCATCCATCAGATTGCCCCTTGAAAGTCAAGGTTGACAAATTTAAATGCCTCGGTAGAACGCCGGATGGTTTCTGGATTTATGATTTCCAACTTTCGGTGTTCGGTGTGCCCATTGGTTATTCACTTGAAGTGGTGCCCCAGCAAATCGGGTATATCACCAATATGAACTATACCTGTTTGGGCACTACCTGTACCGTCACCGGGACCTACTATCACATCACTAACAGCGCAGGAATTTGTCTCACCGTACTAGCAATAAGCCCGGATGAGCCACCAAAAGTCTGTGTGGGGCAAGTCTGTTTGGACGAGCCGCCTTGTCCGGGCAAACCGGATCTACGAAATTCGAGCGAGATTCTGCAAAGCCTTGAATCGCAAGACTTTAGCCTGGTTCCAAATCCTGCTACCCAGACAGTACAAGTATGGAGGACGGAGGAAACAAGCGACCCATTTGAACTTACCCTGACGGATCTGTACGGCAGACTACTTCAGGTGGAGCAAAAGGTGGTAGAAAAAGGCCTGCAACTCGAGCTATCAGGCTTGCCTGCTGGAATTTACATCGTTACCCTCAAAGGGGCGAACGGAAGCCGGAGCAGCAAAAAATTGGTTGTAGAAAAATAGTAACCGGCAAGATGTGAAGATTCCATTGAAGTCCACAGCTTGATTCTTCCCGACGCTTAAAGGGCAAATCGTAAAACATGGGCCATCCCTTTTTGGGGATGGCTTATGTTTTTTATGGGCTTACCTTTCACCACGCACCGTTTTTCTCCCTATAATCACCTACTTTTGCGGCTCGTTTTTGAAACGAATGTTAAATTTCAACCCTTGAATCTTGACCGCCGGTACGTTGACAAGAAATCCTCCGCATCCATTAAGTCAATAGTCAACGGTCAATAGTCAACGGTCAATAGTCAACAGTCAACAGTCAACAGTCAACGGTCAACGGTCAACGGTCAACAGTCAACGGTCAATAGTCAACGGTCAATAGTCAACGGTCAATAGTCAATAGTCACAAATGTATCGTACCCACACCTGCGGAGAGCTCCGCATCGCCGACGTTAATAAAGAAGTCACCCTCAGCGGCTGGGCCGCCATCGTGCGCGACAAAGGCGCCCTGCTTTGGATTGATTTGCGCGACCGCTACGGCATCACGCAGTTGGTGCTCGACGAGAATTATACCTCTAAAGAAATTTTTGAAACCGCCCGTTCGGTAGGTCGTGAATTCGTATTGCAAGCCACAGGCACGGTCATTGAACGCGCTTCGAAGACCACCAAAATCCCCACGGGCGAGATCGAGATCAAGATCACCGCATTGAAGATCCTCAATGCCTCCAAGACTCCCCCCTTCACCATCCAAGACGATACCGACGGAGGCGACGACCTCCGCATGAAATACCGCTACCTCGATCTGCGCCGGAATGCCGTGCAGAAAAACCTCATTTTCCGCTCCAACCTCGCGGTGGAAACGCGGAAATACCTCGCCGGACAAGGTTTTATCGAAGTAGAAACACCCAACCTGATCAAATCCACGCCTGAAGGCGCGCGCGACTTTGTGGTGCCCAGCCGCATGAACAAAGGGCAGTTTTACGCCCTGCCGCAAAGCCCACAAACGTTCAAACAGATCCTGATGGTGGCGGGTTTTGACAAATATTTCCAGATCGTAAAATGTTTCCGTGACGAAGATTTGCGGGCCGACCGCCAGCCTGAATTTACACAGATTGACTGCGAAATGTCGTTCGTACACCAGGAAGACATCATCAACACTTTTGAGGGTTTGACCCAATATTTGTTCCAACAAACACTCGGCCTCACGCTCGGCGATTTCCCCCGCATGACCTACGATGAGGCCATGCGCCGTTATGGCTCAGACAAGCCCGACCTGCGTTTTGGAATGGAATTCGTGGACCTCAAATCGCCTGTCGACTCAGAATTTGGGAGAGGCGTGGATGTTGTACCTGCGGGATTTCCGGTTTTCGATGGAGCAGAATCGGTGATTGCTATTTGCGCCCCAGGCTGCGCCGAGTATTCGCGCAAACAAATTGACGAATTGACGGAATGGGTGAAACGTCCGCAAATCGGTGCTAAAGGGCTGGTTTATGTCAGAATCGAAGCCGACGGAACGCCAAAATCGAGCGTGGACAAATTTTACAGCCCCGACCAACTCAAGATTTGGGCAGAAAAATGTGGCGCACAAGCCGGAGATATGCTCTTCCTGCTTTGTGGCGAAGACGAAAAAACCCGCAAGCAACTTTCAGAACTCCGCCTGGAAATGGGCAACCGACTTGGCTTGCGAAAAGGCGACGATTTCAAGCCGCTCTGGGTCTTGGATTTTCCTTTGCTGGAATGGGATGAAGAAGATGGCCGCTTTTTCGCCATGCACCACCCCTTCACTTCACCAAAGCCTGCTGACATCGTAAAGATGGAAAGCGACGACCGCAACACGCTCAAATCCATGCGC
>JANMME010000621.1:0-5804 GCA_031373015.1 Saprospiraceae bacterium | reverse complement strand
GTCTTCCTTCAACTGGCGCAGTTCCTCCCGGCTGTTCACTGTTACCAATGATCCGTCGTCGTCCATTTTCACTGTGAGCGGGAACGCGATTCTTGGACGCTCTGTAGCCCCTGGGTTGTTTTCCCTCCAAGTACGAATCAGCTGACGAAGCGCTTGGCGGTCGGCCGCTTCAGCGGTGGTGCCATCCGGGAAGGCAATCGTGATCGGGAATACAATATCAAAACATTTAAGGTGTTGGCCGTGTCCTTGTGGCCCATGGTGGTCAAAGGTGGCGCCGGCACATTCACGGCGGAGTTGAATCAGTTGATCATCAGAATCTACCGTGATGATGTCTCCATCTTCATTGATGACCGAAATCGGGAACACAAACGAAAGGTGCGGGCGTTGGCCATGATGCGGGCGTGGGCCGCCTCCATTGGCCTCAAAGTAGGCACGGAGCGCCTGTTTAATCTCGTCATAAGTGTTCACCTCCGTAGTGGAGCCGTCAGGCAAGGTAATTGAAAGCGGGAAAACCAACTCATAGCATCCGAAACGGCCCATGCCACCGCGTTCTTGTGCGCTGTAAAGGGCTTGATCTATGAGTTCTTCAGTCGTCAGATCAGAAGATTTGTTGCAGGCAACCATCACTGCCACGATGGCTACAATGGGGAGCAGGAATAATTTGAGTGCTTTTACCATGTTTGATAAGTTTTTGAAAGTGAAATTGTTTTGGACATTTATTCAAATGCAGCGTGATTTGATGCCGACATTTGAACGGTGTTTGACAGATTAGGTCAAGCCTTTTGGTAAGGGTTGCATTTTTTGAGAAAAAATTTAACAGGAAAACAGCAAAACCGGAGAACCGCAAAATAAAAAACCGAGTACCAAGATCCAAAGAAGGCAAAAACCTCCCCTTTTCGAGATCAAACTCCTCGCAGTTTTAAATTTTGCGGTTCTCCGGTTTTAAATTTTGCGGTTTAATTTTTTCCCCGCCATGCAACCCCTCACCTTTTGGCATTACCTACCTTGCCTGAATACCTTTGGTATATCTTGACGAAAGACATGGCCGAACCCAATTTGCAAGCCTGCCTGCGTGGCGACCGACTTGCTCAAAAACATTTCTTCGAGTGCTTTAAGGGCAAGATGTTTGCCCTTTGCCTCCGTTATGCCAACTGCAGGGAGGATGCCGAGGATGTGTTGCAGGAAGGCTTTGTAAGGGTGTTCCGCGATTTGCACCAGTACACCGGGGCGGGGAATTTTGAAGGCTGGGTGCGCAAGGTATTTGTCAATACTGCCCTGCAACACCTCCAACGGAAAAAAAAGAACCTCATCACTACGGAGTTAGACGGACAGGATTTTCCAGACGAACCAGAACCTTTTCCTTCAGACGAGCCGCCGGCAAAAAACATGATCCAAATCTTGCAGCAGTTGCCACCTGGCTTTCGCACCATTTTCAACCTGCATGTCCTCGAAGGATACTCACATCCGGAAATAGCCGAAATCCTTGACATCTCGGTCGGCACCTCCAAATCTCAATTGCTTAGAGCAAAAGCACATTTCAGAAAATTGCTTGAAAGCAGCCTAACAACTTGACAATCATGGAAGAAAATATACACGACGATAAATTGGACGACTATGTTCGCAAGTCGTTTGAGGGCCACGAAGAAGACCCTCCATCTGATATGTGGGATCGCGTCGAAGGCGATTTGCTACCTTCCACAGAGATTCTAGCACCGCGCTCAATCTACCTGCGCTATGGTTGGCAGGCTGCAGCTGCGGTGGTCATTTTGGTGCTTTTTTCAACACTCGTTTGCGAGCACCTCTATTATGAGGAAAAACTCAGAGATTTGGCTGGAAAGCCAGTAGAACAACAAGAAATACTATCGAAAAGTAAAATCACAGATAAGGAAACGGGACATGGAACGCTACCAAACACGTATTCCCAGCCGGCATCTCCTGGCCCCAATCTCCCGAAACCCAACCTCATTAAATCAAATTTAGATAAATCCTCCAAACCAGATGCTGCGGCTGCCACGGGCAGTGCTTCGAAAGCAAGAACAGCTGCGCGTTCTGGGGGAGCGTTTGCCATTCAAAAATCTAAAGCGTCTGTTTCGCAGGGAACTCAGGGATTGGGTGACAATACAAATTCAACGCCTTCCTCGGACGGTGCTGCAAATATGGAAGACCCATCAGTCCATCCGATGGTTGAACCCAATGCCGCAAATACAACGAGGCCCAAAAACATAGCAATTGGGCTTTTGCCGATATCAAGAAACCTGCTCGAAGGCGCAAGCGCAAGCTCGCCAGTCCTTTTGCCGATTTCGATAAAGCCAGTGCATCACCCCTCTGGTTGGTATGTGGGGGCGCAAGCCAGTTTGCTTTCGAGCATTGATAAGTCTCGAACACCCATCTCCCGGCCAGGCCGCCCTGCTTTTTTGAGCAAACAGGAACGAGCGCAGTGCTCTACCATTTTGTGGTTCAGGGCCGGCAAAAAACTGAACAACAATCTTTCATTGGAAAGTGGCATTGGCTATCAAAACACCACCCGGACAGCCACACACACACCCCGATTCCGGTTCGGCGATGGCATCCACCAAGGGCCTTTGTTGACGAGGCGGACTTTCAACTATGACCTCAGCACCTATGGCGGCACGGCGGAAGTGAGTTTGCGAATGGAACAAACCACCCCTGGCTCGCCAGTACCCGATGATGAACCCGTGGCCTTGAAAATCACCACGACCCAACAAACCGAGATGCTCCGAATACCTATGCTGGCAGCTTACCAATTTGGAAACGGGAGATGGAAGGGTCAACTGAAAGCGGGTCTTTTGGGCAATTTTGTCTTAAAAAACGAACTTGATATTTCTGCACGGGTTTCCCAAAACGCAAGGCTTCAGCCTGTGATGGGCAGCGATGGCTTCATCATTCGAATGAACCAAAAGAAGTTCTTTCTTGGGTATTGGCTGTCAGCAGGAGCAGAATTTAAACTGAACAAACGGCTCAGTCTGATAGCAGAATCCGTGTTTGTGGGCGATTTTCCGCGTAATGACCCGTACAGCCGCCGACTGCCGCAACGATTTATGTTGGGATTGAATGTCGGGACAAATTTTTATTTCTAGGCATTAATCACCCATTTTTCCAGCAACTCGCTGCATCTTTGCCCGCTCAACTCAGGCAAAATAGTACTGCTGCGTATGCTCCATGAATACAAGCTCCCCTCGCTCGGCGATGGTGTGAGCGGCAAAGTGACCGAAATATTGGTGAAACCAGGCGACAAAGTCTCGCTGGAACAAATTGTGATCGTCGTTGGCACCGACAAGGTGGATGCCGAAATGCCGATTGATGCCGAAGGTGTGGTGCAAGAAATTCTCGTCAAAAAAGGCGACGAAGTGACGGAGGGCACCTTGGTACTTAGGCTTCAGGCAGAAGGAAGTGGCAGTATGCAAGCGGCATCAGTGCCAGCGGCAGCCGTTTCTACTCCAGCTTCCGACGCTGTACCAAATCCTGCCCCTAAACCTGCGGCGGTTGCTTCGCCCCCTGCAACTGTCGCTGCAACCACACCATCTGTTGCTGCTACAGCCGTTGCAACAACCGCTACCACCTCCCTCCGTACCTCTCCCCTTGCTCGCAAGCGTGCCAAAGAATTCGGCGTGAACCTATCAGAAGTGCATCCCGCAGAAGGCACGAGTCGTATTTCCTACAAAGATGTAGTGGATTTTGTCAAAAAGAAACTCGACACAGGTGGTGGTTCAGCCATGAGCGGTGGAGGTGTAGCACGCAAACCGCTGCCCGATTTCTCAAAATTTGGCGAAACAGAGCGTAAAGCCCAGGCCAACGTGGGCATAAAAACCTCGGAGGCGATGTCGTATTCCACCAATATAATACCACACGCCTGGATTTCCGAGAAAGCCGACATTACCCGTCTGGAAGCCCTACGCCAGCAGTACAAAGAGCAGGTGAAAACTGCCGGCGGCAGCCTCACCATGACTGCCATACTGACCAAGGCGGTGGCGATTTTGTTGCGTCGGATGCCCCAATTTAACGCCAGCCTGGATGTAGAAACCAATGAGGTGATCTACAAAAAATACATCAACATTGGCATTGCGGTGGACACACCTGCCGGGCTGTACGTGCCAAACATCAAACACGCAGACCAAAAAAACCTGACCGAACTATCGGTGGATTTGGCCGACATCGGCACTCGCACCAAAGGTGGAAAGATTACGATGAACGATATCACGGGCGGCACGTTTACCATATCAAACATTGGCGGCATTGGGGGGACGAATATGATTTCTATAGTCAACTGGCCCGAAGTCGCAATACTTAGTATCGTAGCTGCCCAGATGGAAGCAGTTTGGAACGAAACTACTCATGCCTTTGAACCCCGCCTTATGATGCCCATGACCATTGGCTGGGATCATCGGGTGATTAACGGCGGCGATGCGGCCCGCTTTCTTGTGGAGTTAAAACGGATTCTGGAAGAGCCTTTTGTGGCTTGGCTTTAGTAAAAATTTAGGAGATGTCTTCAAGGTACATCCTAACTTTGCGATCGAAGCAGCGTTTGTACCACGTTAAGCCGTCTATAAGATTTCAAGCGCAATATTGGATTTTTGCACTTGCTTGTTTTTTTAAATAAACATTGTATGATGAAGCTTTACACCATTTTTCTTGCCATCATGTTTCTGGTCTTCTGGAACAATAGGGCGTATGCTCAATGCAATGGCGCTCCATGCCAAATACCTATGCCAGAGCCGCTTCCCCAAGATGCTTGTATATTGCCAAACCCCGCAGCACTGGACTGCTATTTTGGTGCCACCTGGGCTAGTGGCCCATTTAATATTCCGGGTTGGTGCACCAGCATCGAAAACAACCATTTTTTTGCCTTTACTGCCGATGCCGCTACCGCAACTTTTGAAATGTGTTGCTATGGTTGCGCATCTGGCAGCGGGATTCAAGCGGCTGTTTTATCTACGGTGAATTGCGTCAATTTCCAGTTCGTATCGCCATGTCTTGGGAATATCCCTTCAGGATCTTGTCAAGATTTGGTTGCAAGCAATCTCGTCATAGGCGAGGTCTATTATATCTGTATAGACGGTTTTGCTGGGAGCGATTGCGACTACTCCATCAACGGGGTGAACCCGACGATCAACGGCCCAGCCAATGCGCCCTGCCTCCCGTCCAACCTCCTAAGCAACTACACTACCAATACGGCCTCGAACTGGACGATCGTCCCACCGTCGGCGGGCGCGATTCAGGGCAACCCCAACGGGGTGACCACGGCTGCCATTCAGTGGCTGGAGCCTGGCCCAGCCCAGGTCTGCGCCCAGTCCATCGTGTGCCCCAACGCGCCCAACCTCTGCATAGACCTTTTCATCGGGGAGGACGTGGCTTCAACTGAAAACGTGAACGTATGCCAGGGAAAGTCGGTGGAGTGTGCCGGCGTGAACCACTCCACGGCGGGCAACCACTTCGTGACGCTGCAGACCTACCTGGGCTGCGACAGCGTCGTGAACTGTTTTGTGACCATCATCCCCACCGTCCATGTCAACCAGACGCACCGGATGTGCCAGGGCGGCTCTGCCATGTGCGCGGGCGAGGAGTTCTTCGCGCCGGGCAACTACCCTGTGACGCTGACGGCGTGGCAGGGCTGCGACAGCGTGGTGCACTGCAACATAACGGTGGTGCCGACCTACATAGGCCAGACGAAGTTCGTGAACCTGTGCGCCCCAGCTTCGTACCAGGTGTGCAACGAGACGTACACGACGACCGGGATCTACGCCACGCACTGCACGGGGTTTTTGGGCTGCGACAGCATCGTGAAC
>JANMME010000425.1:0-7194 GCA_031373015.1 Saprospiraceae bacterium | reverse complement strand
CGCGAACGGTTCTTCGCCGGGTTGTAGCACCGTATCGCCGGCAAACTGAAGTTCGCCCTACATTTTTCAGCGCCTCTCGCCGAGTCAATGCGGCTAAACGCGTTTTTTCAACAAATTCCACCACAGCATCAGGATTGGTTTTCGCGTATTGCCGCAAGGCCCAACCCGCTCCTTTTTGCAGGAAAAACTCTTTTGAGCCCGCAAGCCTTTGCACATAATCAAAAAGCAGTGCAGCGTCCGTTTTGTCCTTATAGTTGAGCTGAAAAATGAGGCACACCCGCTGTAGCCAGATATTTCCAGAGGCCATCCAGCGTTCCGTGACCGGTTTTATCATTTCTGGGTAGCGACGAAAATGCAATCCGACGAGTTTGTTGATCCAATCCACTGTATCCCACCAGGAGCGGGTGAGGATGAGCTCTTCCAAAAATTCGACACACTCCGGAGGCTGTTTTTTCAAAGTTTTTTGCAGCGTTTCCAGCCCAAAATAGTGCATTTCCCGGTGCTCATCTTCAAAGCAAAGCCGAATGAGACTTTTCAAATCCTCAGCTTCTGGAATGCCGTTTTGGGCGTGAATTACTTTGGTTAGGGCCGTCCAAGCGGGCATTTTTAACCCAAAATATTCAAATTGGTGGCGCATATAGGCCATTTGCCCCAGCGCGATGTCTGGATTGCCGTGTGCGCGGAAGGTTTCGCGTACGAGCGAGTAGTAGTCGGAAGGTGTTAGCATTTCGGCCAAAGATAAAGCGGTGACAACGACTTCGAGTCGTGTCACCACACATTAACTTGCCCTAATTCTATTCGGGGGTTGTGTCAAAAGTCAAATCAGCGCTTTTCGCTTAATATTGCGTTCCACTGAGGAATCTTACTAAATCATTGATTGTCAGTTCTGTCTTGCCAAGTTTGGTTGCCCCTTCCGTTGTTGGCGTCCTCGCCAACAACAACGACGGAGCTAAATCAATGGGAAGATTGAATATGATATGACTTTTGACACAACCCCCGAATAAGCCCATAACCTCGAATGCGGCACTAGTGCATTACAGCCAATTTTTTCGTGACCGCACCTTGATCCGTTACGATTTGCAGGTTGTAAATACCAGACCCGAAGGAACTCGTTTCGATTTTAGTTTCTTCTTTTTCAAAACCATTGGCCTTTTCAAAAACCATACGTCCTGCGGCATCAAAAACCCGCAGGGAGAACGGGCGAAGCGCGCCATAACGCAGCATGGCGGCGTCAGAAGTTGGATTTGGAAAAAGTTGGAGGCTTTCGGCGGGTAGTTCTGACGCTTTCAATGGGCTGCAAAGGGCTGCAAAATCGCCCTCGTAAAGGGCCTTTATAGTTGCTACATCCGTAAATGTAGTGCCAAGCCCGCAAGGAAGGGATGGGTTGGAGTGGAATGCCCATGCAGTGTTGAGTTCTTCAATTTGTCCGGGTAGTAGCAGCCCAAGCTGGGTCGTGCCCAGCATACGGCGATCACTAAAAGGCAGGTTTGCGGTACACATACTCCATCCTGCCGGATCATTCGGCGAATCAGGAAAACAATGGGATACCCCAAGTGCATTTGGGTCGGCAGGGTTATAGCCACTACCACCATAGGTAAGCGGAGTCCCATCTCGCCATGTTCCGCTCATGTAGTTGTAGATTTCACTGGCTGTGGTAGGATCGGTCGTTGCTGGAGGTACGTTGAAGCCACCATTGCTAGGAGCTATGAATTTACTCAATGGATGGTTCAAAAAAGTGATGCTTTGCACAGGGGCAGCAACAGGGAAGGTCGGTACACCTTGGCAGGTATTGCCCGGCTGGCCGTCTACAGCATCTTGATTGTAGGCGTACATGACATTCAAATTGGGGTTAGCGCCCAGATAATCGTCTGAAGGACAGCCCAAGTCTACATCTACCCAAATACCAATAATGGTAGAATCCAAAGGCTCCGAAGCACGGTTGATGATTTTGTGCGAAGTGAATATCGTATTATTGATAACAGGCTGATCGAGACAGTTAAAAGCCCAAACGGTAAGTTGTATTTCTGCCTGTATCTGTTTACCAGTGCTGTTAGTGTGGGCGCCGCCGCCATTTTGGTCGTTAAAAACGCACCAAATGATTTCGGCTGGCACAAAGGGCGCCATTCCTTGCAATAACACTGCTGGATAATCCCCACTCAGCGGATCATAATTTCCATCCAAATTGGCATCAAAAAAGGGGGCAAGTGCCTGGTTGGTAAAGGGTAGATCATATCCCCAAACCGATGAAAAGTATGGATTACCTCGCCCGGGCCAACCAGCGATAGACAGGAATTGAGATTTTAGCGCATCAGCAGAGAGCGGTAATGCGTCAAGAAAGGCAGCGACTTCTGAGCCAGTCACTCGAAAATGGCGGTCCCAATTGGCGCAGGTAAACGCATCAGTAATACCGTCGGGGCCCAATGGCCCTGCCGAATAGTCGTGATAGCCATCGCCCCGATAATCCACCGTGGCAAGTTTGAGGTTTCCGCCAGCGTCAATTCCTCCCAGCCAAATACCGGCGGCAAAAATGGTTGCCGGGTTGTTGGTTGAATTCGGATCAGGGTTTGGGAAAAACGCTCCATTGCTGAAGTCTGTGAAAAGGTCGCCCCCATTGAGTATCCGGGCTTGGATGTTGTTGGCATGGATGTCAATCTGGGATAGAGGATTGTCACAGATGTTTAAGTTATCACCAGCCTTGGGTGGAGGGTGACCAAAAGGTTGGGCTGACAAGAATTGGGGCGCCCCAAAAATAGCGAGTAGCAGGAGTGTCTTTTTCATGAGAAATGATGATGTTGTAGGTGATTGAATGTTTTTCAAAGGTAGGATCAAGCGCGTGCTAATTTTGAAGTACTGACCGAACGAGCATTCTTTCCGTGTGGACGAATACTTTCACCGAGTAAATCGCCCAAATCAGCAAAGTCCCAAGTTTCAGGTTTCCCTGCTTTTCAAACGTGCTACCTTCGCGCTCTTAATCAATGCTTTTTCTCCATTATGTTCCAACGACAAGCCCGCACCACTTTTCCGGCCAGAAACCTTTTCATTTTGGGCACTGCCGTACTCGTTTTTTTGATTTTTTTGTTGAAAAATATCAAAAAAGACCCCGTACCCGCACCTGAGCAGCAGCTTGATAAAGAACAAACAGAATCGAGAGATAGCAGCCTACTTCCCGCAGAATGGTTTTTCACGCTCCGTGAATGGCCTGATTTCCGCACAGATGTAAACGCTTATACGGACGCGCTGGCTGCCGCACACCAGTCTGATTTAGCGGCAAAATCACGCGACGGCAACCCTGGTTTTTCCACCCCCTGGAAGCTTGAAGGCCCGGAAAATGTCGGCGCCCGCATCAATTGCATCGCCGTTCATCCTTCCAACCCCAACATCATTTACCTGGGCTATTCGCACGGCGGGGTTTGGAAAACGGAGGATGGCGGCCAAAGCTGGAAACCAGTCTTTGACGACCAAAATTTTCTCGCCATTGGTCACATTGCCTTTGATCCGGGACACCCGAGTGTGGTCTATGTTGGCACGGGCGATCCTAATATTAGCGGCTACCCGTTTATTGGCGACGGTGTTTGGCGCAGTGTAGATGGAGGCGAAAACTGGGAACAGCTTGGGCTTGAGGAACAGCGTATTGTGACCAAAATAATCGTCCACCCAATGCTTGCTGCCCATATCTACGTTGCCACCATGGGATTGCCTTTTGAACGAAACACCAATCGTGGGCTTTACAAATCCTCCAACTTGGGTTCATCTTGGCAGCAAAAACTTTTTATCTCCAACGAAGCTGGCATCATTGACTTGGTGATGTCGCCCACCGATCCCAATACGCTTTATGCAGCCGCTTGGGACCGTATTCGCAACAACCAGGAAAGCATCGTCAGCGGCGAAAACGCCCGAATCTGGAAATCCACCGATGGAGGAGAGACTTGGAACAAACTCGGCGGCGGGCTCCCCGAAGGTAAGTACAGCCGCATCGGTTTGGCTATTGACCCTTTCCTTCCCAACCATCTTTTTGCCTCCTATGTAAGTACTGGCCTGGAGTTTACCGGCCTCTTTGAAACGTTTGACAGCGGTGAAACCTGGGAACTAAACCCCTGTCAAGGTTTGGAGTTTGATTTTCAAAGCAATTTTGCCTGGTACTTCGGGCAAGTCCGCATAAATCCGTATAACTCCCTGGATGTATGGCTCCTTGGGGTGCAAAGTTGGCGTTCACTTGATGGCGGCGGGACCTGGAATTTGGCAGCCGGATTCGACCAAGGCGTACATGCAGACCACCATGACCTCGTGTTTCTGGGTCCGCAATCTTTCCTGCTCGCTACGGATGGCGGACTTTACCGCTCGGACGACAATGCCCAGTTCTGGCAAAAAGTCGAGAATATCCCCACTACACAGTTTTACCGTGTAGCGTACAATCCGCATCAACCGCAGTTCTATTATGGAGGAGCGCAAGACAATGGCACCAACGTCGGGAACGAGGAATACCTTGACAGCTGGATTCATGTGTTTGGTGGCGACGGGTTTCAAGCGGTTTTTCACCCTACAGATCCTAATATTTATTACTACGAATTTCAAAACGGGTCTATTTACGGCACAACAGACGGAGGCAGTTTCGAACCTGCAACCGAGGGCATTGACGAAAACGACCGCCGGCATTGGGATATGCAGTATGCGATCAGCCAACATGACGCGAATGTGATGTACGCGGGTACCTACCGGATTTACCAGAGTTTTGGACACTTGCCCATTTGGACGCCCATCAGCCAAGACCTTACCGATGGAAATATTTTTGGCGCACGGTATCACACCATTAGTACCTTGAACGAAAGCCCGCTTGATCCTGACTTGCTTTATGTAGGTACTACCGATGCCAATGTATGGCGTGGTCGTCCCGCCAACCAGGATTGGGTGAATATAACCGAAGGACTACCTGAGCGCTATGTTTCGTCGGTAAGAGCCTCCCCCACTGACCCAAACCGGGTATTTGTGAGCCACACGGGTTATAAAAGCAACGATTTCATGGCACATATTCACCGTTCTGACAATCAGGGAGATACCTGGATACCTATCGCAGGCGATTTGCCCAATCTGGCGGTGAATGATCTGGTTATTCTGCCGGGTCATCAAGATTCGATCATTTTCGCCGCTACGGATGGCGGCGTGTACGGTACCACCAATGGCGGCCAACATTGGGAGCGGCTTGGGAGCGGGATTCCGATGGTGCCCGTTTACAGTCTTGGAATCAACCCTGCGCAGCACACGCTCGTAGCGGGCACCTTTGCTCGAAGCCTGCTTTCGTTCCCGTTGGATTCTTTGAAAATGGAGGAAAACTCCGGCACTTTTACACCGGGCGGCGGCGCTGTGCCAATGCTCTGTATTTCGCCAAACCCCGCTTCGGTAGCAGCTGTTTTGAAAGTGGAAAACTTGAAATCGGGTCAATTGACCGAGGTAAGCATCGTGGATATTTCGGGCAAAAGGCTGTTCAAAAAACAGATTAGGGGCGTTGGAAGGCTTGAGGAAGAGATTGATTTGCAGGGCTTTGCACTAGGGGTTTATGTGGTTTATGCCCGAACAGGCAGTAAGGTTTGGGGCACGCGGAAGTTTGTAGTGGCGAACTGATAGGGGTGGTTTTATAAACACATAGGCACATAAGACACATAGTTTTCCTCTCTTATTTCTATGTGTCCTATGTGCCTATGTGTTTATAAAACCACCCTTAATGCTTTCTCCAACATCTCAAACTCCACGGGTGTTTCACCCAAAAACTCCCCATCCGCTTCGAGCAAGGTAGGCGTATCACCAATATGCTCCACCCGGATACTACGCGCTTGGTGGCCTTCTATTTTTGGATGCTGAAGCAGGGTGCCGTTGTAAAACCGCGAGGTTAGGAGCAGCACTTCCAGTTTTGGAATTTTCCGGGCAAAAGTGAGCGCAAAAAGTCCGTCGTCTGGCACGGCCTGTGGCACGAGTTGCATTCCGCCGCCGGAAAAGCGGCACAGGCCGATGTTGATGGTGTAGAAAAAATCTTCCACCGATTGGCCGTCGAATATTATTCGGGCTTTGCTGAGTTTGTACTCGGTGAGGTATTGCACCACTTTCAGCAGGTAATGCGCTTTGTTGTGGGCAGGGCTTTCAATCAATTTTTTGCCGATAAAACCATCGTAGGCCATGCCAGCTACATTCGCGAAATAACGAGAAAGCGTCTGTCCATCGCGCTGGTATTTTACCAAGCCAATGTCTTGCTGCACCGTTTTCAGTTCCAAAAGCCGTTCCAGCCGAAGCCGTGGATCCGTCGGAATGCCATACTGCCGCGCCCAGTCATTGCCCGTCCCGAAGGGAAGCAGGGCATAAAAAACCTCTGATGGCGGCACAAATTGCTGCCTGAAAATGCCATCTATCATTTCATGGTTAGAGCCATCTCCACCGATACCGAGCAGGTAGCGCCCACCTTTGAGCAGGGCGTTTTCGACCAATTGAGCCGCATGGCCGCGCCGCTCGGTGAATTGGACCGTATAGGCAAAGCCCAACTCCTGTAAGAGTCGTTCGATCTGCGGCCATTGCCGTTCTACCGCCCCGCCTCGGGCGGCGGGATTGGCGATAATGTGCCAAAAAGGTTGTTCTGACATAATGAGCAAAAGTATCTTTTTCGGGGAAATGAACCGAAAGAAGAAAACTTTGGTTTTTGTGCAGCGCATTACAGCGCAGAATTTTACCTTTGCATTATGTTTCAACCCATTATTTCCGACGGTATTATTATTCGCCAGTGTTTGCACACCTGACGAGGTAAGGCTGTTTGGAAAAACAGAAACCCCGGCTGGTGTGATAACTGGCCGGGGTTTTTGATTGTAAAAATCAAATTTCAAAAATGAAATTTCCTTCAATTCAAGAGTTGAACCATTTTGCGGACAGCAAAAGTTTTCAATCTTATAATTATTCCCGATCGTATCCGCACTTCATTGGATATTTTGAAGACAAGAATGAATTAACCTTACATGACATAGTGATTGGAATGTCATTCACGTATTCTTGGATGCCAACTATTTTGGATATTTATGGAGATGAAGAAAATCTTCAGATATGCCTCGATATCCTTAACCAAGTAAAGAAAAAAGGAGAAATAAATCTTGATGACTTTGCAATTTTGGCAGTCACGGTCAATCACTCTGAAGTTGGGGCGTCTAAGATATTACATTTCAT
>JANMME010000405.1:0-3676 GCA_031373015.1 Saprospiraceae bacterium | reverse complement strand
ACCTGGTTTCCGTATTTCAAGTATTTTATCTTTTTTCATAAAATACTGTTGGCCCGTAGTTTCGCTGCATTTTGTGTACAACAAACCATTGCTGTTGGAACGGATGATTTCAACACCGATTCGCCTGCCGTCTTTGGCGACCAAGGTGTCGCATAGTTTTTGACCAAAAACTGGAGGGGTGAGTAGACCAATAAAGAGGACTGAAACTAAGTAACTTTTATGCATAAAATATTGGTTTAGATCATCTGAAAGGCATTTTTAGGTTGCTCAGGTTACTCCCACACCACTTTCCTCAGGCTGATGCCCCGCGCAAAATACGCTTTTAGCCAATAAACCCCGCTGGGCAAATTTCCACGCGGAATCCGTACGTTTAAATCGTTCAAGCCAGATTTTTGCCAAACAACCCTGCCGTGAAGGTCGTACAATTCGATGGATAATATTGGTTTATCTGCAACGGCGCGGATTTCATGAACAGCAGGGTTTGGGCTGATTTTCAATAAAATATTCGGGCGAAAGGCCTCTTTTACTTTCACCGCCACGTTGCAATTTGCATTCAACCCCAGCACGGCGCAGGCGCGTGGGGCGAAGTAGGCTAATACCGTATCAAGGTAGAGTCCGGCTTCCACGGAGTTTGTATCACATGCAAAATTCGGGGGGCCTGGGGGTGCCGGCATTGTACTAAAAGCCCAGGGCGTAAGTACTGTAGCCCCCCAGAAAGGATAAAAACCCTCGTGCCCCTCGTTGATGCTCAAAGCATGGATACTAAGCGGGTCACTGAAAGCGGCATTGAGCCATATCGAGTTGTTGCCAAGCTCGGATTGCCGTTTCTGGATTACGCAACTCCCTGCAATGTCCCCCAGTACAGGCGCAGGGAATGGGAAACCCTCACACCCAAAGCAATACAGGCCACAAGGGTCTACCACGACTGGAAAGCCCAAAAAGACGGAAGGGCAAGCAAACGAAAGGATGGGGATGTCGTCGTTTTGCAGCCAGGAAGCGTCCAGTAAACCCTCTGACATATTTACAGCCAAAGCGAAATCGCTGCTGAAGCCTACATGGTTGGGGGTGCAAAGGGTATCGCCCGCGAAATGGCCGGTGATGTAATTCGGCGGAACGATCCCAACGCTGGTGCCGTCCAGGTTGCCGTTTATGGAATCCTGCACCATCGGGCCAAAATTTGGGATGTAGAAATTGAGCCGATCCCAATCGCTCATATTGTCGAGCGTAGCAGAGGCGAGCGAGATGAAGCTTCCCGTGCCAGTTCCCCAGAGCGTAATTTTTTCAGGGTCAATGCGGAATTGATCGCTTTCCGAATGGTCTTTCCTGAAAAAACGGATGCAGGTACGGCTGTCTTGTACGCCGCGATGGACGGCATTGACAAAGGTGAAGCGGCGTGCGACTTCTGTATTTGCCAGCGGATTCCAACCAATTCGATAATCCATGGCAGCCACCACATAGCCTCTTCGCGCAAGGCGTTTGGCCAGTTCCACGATTTCGCCATCTTGTTTTGTTCCATTGCAAGTGCCATTGTGCAGCGGAGGGAGAAATATCCCTCCGTGGAGCAAAACGACCAGTGGCCGGGCCGTCGCGCTGTCGCCTGCAGGCTCGTACACGTCCATTTTCAAGATTTGTGGTGTGGCTTCGGGCAGCCCGGCATTTATTTGAAAGATGGTTGCGTTTACGCCATAGGTTATGTCGGCTGTGACTTTCACTTCGGGGAAAACGGGGTCGAAGTAACGATGCTGGGCGGCCAGGATGGCTGGGAGCGCGAGGGAAAGGAGGAGCAGGTTTGTTTGTTTCATGGTGTTGGACTTTGACAGCCGTGGGCGCAGGAGTTTTTGAAACAAAAAGCAGGGGATTGTGAGGGTCAATATTTGGCAAGCGTTTTATTTTTGAAGAGCCCTATTCATTGCAGAGGTATTTTGGGTCAAATGTCTCTCTGGAAAAATATCGCCTCAATTGAATTTTGCCAAACAAAAATATTTTTTTATTGCATATAGAAGTGATTTAGAACCTTAAACCGATAGACAAGGTAGGTTCAACAGCAAGGTCTTCCCAGTTTTGGGCATAATTTGTCCCTTCGGCGCTCAGAAATTCTACACCGATTGGCAGCCTAAAATCAATAGCAAAAGCATCTTTGCTGAAGTGGAGACCGATACAAGGCATAATTTTGAGCCAGCTGTATTCAATCCTTTTATGTGGAGCGTCTTCAGAGGTGTATGGTTGTTGCCCTACACGGACATCTAAGCCCCAATAGCCGATATTTGTTCGCCCAGAAAGCCTGCCAACACTTAACTTTTTTGCCACTATGCCTGCTTCTATGCCTGTGCCGTCCTCCCGATGAGAGCCTCTGAAATAATATGGCTGGAAACTTAATCCCAAGCGCATAGAGTTGCCGGCAAAACCCATTTCTATTCCGAATTGAATGGGGAACCCTAATGAATAACTGCCATAGCCAACTGAATTCAACAAATCAAACCCTGCCCAAATTATAAACTTCGGACTGCTGAGTCCATTAGTATCCTTTGTGCTCTTCTTTTGGTTAAATGATATGACTGAACGCATCTCTGGGTTCTGGTACAGTGTTTCTAAAATCTCATCGCTGATCGTATAATATCGAAAGCCTTTGTCTTCCTCGCTTTTGGTGTAGACAAGTCCATGTGTGTACGCGTGTACAATTTCAATCAGGATTTGTGCGCCATTGGTGGTATAGAGGGTGTTACAGGCCTTTTGGCCAAAGAGCGGTCGGGCAATGAATTCAGCGAAAAGCAATAGAAGAAGGAATTGTTTTTTCATAGCTGCGGGTTTTACGATAATGGCCTCCATTGGCCTTGTAAAGATAGTCACCCCAAGGCTTTAAACAAAACAGGCGATCTCGCATGGTGCGGGATCGCCTGTTGGGTTTATTGTTTTGTAGGCTATTCAATCATTCAACTTCAGCACCTTTATAAACGCCTCAGCCGGCACCTCCACATCGCCAAACTGCCGCATGCGTTTTTTGCCCTCTTTTTGCTTTTCCAAAAGTTTGCGCTTCCGCGAGATGTCGCCGCCATAGCATTTGGCCGTCACGTCTTTGCGGAGGGCGGAGATGGTTTCGCGGGCGATGACTTTCTGACCGATGGCTGCCTGAATGGCGATCTGGAACTGCTTGCGGGGCAGGAGTTCTTTGAGTTTTTCGCACATGCGGCGACCCATAGATTCCGCTTTCGAGCGGTGTACAAGGGCAGAAAGTGCGTCCACAGGTTCAGCGTTGAGCTTGATGTCGAGTTTCACCAAATCCGTTTCGCGGTAGTCAATAACGTGGTAGTCGAAGGAGGCATAACCTCGGGTAATGGATTTCAGTCTGTCGTAGAAATCAAATACGATTTCGGCCAATGGCAGGTGGAAAATGATTTCCAGGCGTGTAGGTGTGAGGTAGTGCTGCTTAATCAGAATACCGCGTTTATCCAGACACAGCGTCATGATGTTGCCGATGTATTCGGGCTTGGTGATCACCTGCGCATAGATGTAGGGCTCCTGTACGCTTTGCAAAAAATTGGGCTCGGGGAGCTCGGTGGGCTGGTGTACCGTGAATTTGTTGCCCTTCATGTCGGTAGCGGTGTAGGGCACGTTTGGCACGGTGGTGATGACGTCTTGGTTGAACTCGCGGTAGAGCCGCTCCTGCACAATTTCCAGG
>JANMME010000400.1:0-3418 GCA_031373015.1 Saprospiraceae bacterium | reverse complement strand
ACATTGAGCAAGGCTTCGGCTTTGGTTTCCACCTTGTTCACGTTTTGTCCGCCGGCGCCACCAGAGCGGGCCGTTCGGAAATTGAGTTCGTTTTTGAGCAATTCGATGTTCATGGTAAAAATTTCTCTCCAAAGCGTTTTTAGGGGAATGAAGTTCCAAAGGTCACGAATTTCGCCACTCCGTGCTAAACGCTTATACTTCCCGTGTTGATTCCAAAGCCATTTCCCATTTTTGGGCCGAAATAATTTAACCATGCTACCGTATATTTTCTGAAATTGAGACCTATAAGTTTTTGGAAACCTTATAGGTCTTCCGCTAAAACAGAAATATTCAGTAGCTTGTATTTTGATTCAAAAATGAAAAAACAACTTTTCCTGGGATTGCCTATAGTAGCCTTTTTAATCGCCCTAGCTTTAACGACGGCGATGATGGCAGGCACACTTTTTTTCACCCAAAAATCCATTAATAAAGAAAAAGAATCGCCCTCCGAGGCCGGCGCAGCCTTCTTGTATTGGGGCATGGCACGCACTTTCCCTGACGGCCAATTCCACACCGAAAAATACACCGAGGCCCTCGCGCAAATGCGCCTCTCCGCCGAGCTTCGAGGCGAACGCAGCCCTAGCTGGGAAGCCCTCGGGCCTAAAAACATCGGCGGTCGAACACTTTGTATGGCGTTTAACCCTTTGGATACCAATGTTTTATGGCTCGGTAGCGCCTCGGGCGGCATTTGGAAAAGCACGAGCGCCGGACGTGGCCCGGAAGCCTGGCATCGGGTAGAAACCAGATTCCCCGTCTTAGGCGTGAGTTCCATTGCGCTCGATCCCAGCAATCCGAACATCGTTTATGCGGGCACCGGCGAAGTGTACAATGTTGAAAATTCGTCGCCCAATGTGGCGATCCGTGTCACACGGGGCACCTATGGGATTGGCATCTTGAAAAGCACCGACGGCGGCGCTACTTGGAGCAAAAGCTTGGACTGGGCCTATGGCCAATTGCGCGGGGTTCAAGACATTAAAATCAATCCCCTTCGCCCGGCCACCGTGCTTGCCGCTACTACGGAAGGTCTGTTGCGAAGCTGGGACGCGGGCGCCACCTGGCATGTCATTCACAACAAAAGAATGGCCGTGGATATCGAAATTGATCCCGCTGATACCAGTAGGATTTTTGTAACTCACGGTTCGCTGGACGACCAGGACGTGAGCGGTGTTTACCGTTCAGTAAATGGTGGCGCAACCTTTGTTAAACTCACCGCTGGCCTGCCCGGTACGTTCTCCGGAAAAGCACTCCTTGCGCTTTGCCCAACGCAGCACAACATCCTGTATGCCTCTGTGGGCGAGGCTTTTGTGCAAAACGGGCTGTACAAAACCACTAATGGAGGAGACACCTGGGCTCTGGTAAGTTCGGAAGATGTCAGCAAATACCAAGGCTGGTACGCACATGACGTGGCGGTACATCCAAGCGATCCAAACACCTTTATCTGGGTGGGTATAGATGCTTGGAAATCAACCGATAGCGGCATTTCTGTTGAACAGAAAACCTACTGGTATAAATGGACATTTGGCCCTGTCCCGGCTGGCGGCCCTGAAGGCCCGCCGGATTATGTACATGCTGACAACCACCGGGTTTACTACACGCCGAATGATCCTAAGAAAGTCTATGTGGTAAATGACGGCGGACTCTTTGTTTCATACGATGGCGGAGAAAGCTGGCAAGGGCGTAACGGTGGCTACCAAACGCAGCAGTTCTATGCCAATCTCGGCAATTCGACCACCAAACCTGATTTCTGTATTGGTGGAATGCAAGACAATGCGACCGCCATTTATTCCGGCAACACCTCCTGGACCCGCATACTGGGTGGCGATGGAGAATGCGCTGGCATTAACCCCCAGAATGACCAAATTATGTACGGCTCTTATCAGTACCTCAGCATGTCAAAGAGCACTAATGGAGGTCAGAGCTGGTATGGGATCGGCAACGAGATCAATGAAGACGCGGCTTTTAATGGGCCATTTGAAATCGCACCCTCGAATCCTGATGTCATGTATGCCGGCGCGCAAAGCCTCTGGCGCTCGGATGATGGCGGAGAAAGTTGGAATAACGTCACGGGTCTTCTTGCTGATGGTGATGTAATTTTGAGCATTGCCGTAAGCCCTGACAATGCCGATTTGGTGTATTGCAGTACGGCTCCAACCCTGAGCGATCAAGCGCGGGTATTCAAAGTGGATGCCTCGACCCAGACGGTTACCGAAATTACGGGGCTGCCCAATCGCCTTTGCATGGACTTTGCGTTTTACCCCGGTGATGAAACCCGGGTTTTCGCGGTATTTGCAGGCTTCAATACCCAGCATGTTTGGCAAACAGTGGACGGCGGCAACAGCTGGATCTCCATTGACAATGGCCTGCCCGATGTGCCGACCAACTGTGTGCTGATTGACCCAAATACCGCTAATTTCTACGTCGGCAATGACCTTGGTGTTTGGCATTCTTCATCAGCAGGGCAGGCTTGGGATCTCTATTCTGCTGATGCGCCGCAAGCCATGCTGGCCATGCACCTGAGCATCGCTCCAAACTTTAAACTTCGCGTAGCAACCTACGGCCTTGGTGTGTGGCAAACGGACTTGGCCGCGCCTTCCAAAACGACCGAAGTGGGTGTAGCCTTTTCAATTAAAGGACTGCTCCCAAATCCTGCTATAGAGCGTACCGTACTTGATTTTGTATTGTCAAAAGAGGAGCATATTAAAATTAAAGTATTGGATGTCAATGGCAAAACCGTTTGGCAAGGAAGTTCCGAACGCTTACCCGCTGGAGAGCACTCGCGCTCGATCCCGGTGGGTGATTTGCCCGCAGGGACTTACGGGGTGGTGTTGGAAGCGGGTAAAAGCAAGGCAGGGAGGTTATTGGTGGTGGGGAGGTGAGGTGCTTTGGGATACCCCTACCTCTAAATGGGAGTCTATTTCGTCGAGTGCACAATTGTCCGCTTTTCAACAAATTATGCACTCCCCGAGTGTCATCCCGAACGCAGTGAGGGAACTGCCCAAACGCATGTACCAAACCAAGCCCGATGGATATTTTGCCGGGCCGTGGCCCAAAAATAATCTGTCAAAAGGAGGAATCGAAGCGCGTTCTTCGCCCTTGTGCAGTTCCCTCACTGCGTTCGGGATGACACTCAAGTAGTGGAAAATCTGTGATTTTCGTTCAAAGTAAAGCTCGGCAGGTAGGAATGTTTGACTGGAGTCATCGGATGAGTGCAATGCCCAAAAATCCCAATTGACAAATCGGTTCTTTTAAAACATGCAATATTCCGACCTTTGCATTTCAAACCAATTGGTGGCAATTGTTGTTTAAGCCCTCCAATTCAAGAAAAAATGAGCAAGCACGGAAGAGCATTAGTCGCCATGTCGGGCGGAATAGACAGTAC
>JANMME010000392.1:0-8747 GCA_031373015.1 Saprospiraceae bacterium | reverse complement strand
CAACGACGTGGATTCGCTTTATTTCGTGGATTGGATCTACAACCGCCCCACCCGCCCAAAAGACGACACCATTGCTACCGCCATTGCCCCATTTTTTAAGGTCCCGCTCTACAGCACCAGTGCAGCGCCCACGGATTTGGTAAACACAGGCGGCAATTTTATGTCAGACGGCATGGGGACAGCCTTTGCCTCCCAACTCATTTTGGACGAAAACAAGCCAGGCAACTCCTACGGCGTGACGCCTAAAACAGAGGCCGAAATAAATGGCATCTTCTCGGATTTTATGGGCATCAATCGCTATATCAAAATGACGCCCTTGCCTTACGACGTGATCCACCACATTGATATGCATATAAAACTGCTCGATGAGGAAACGCTTCTGGTGGGCAAATACCCCACGGGTATTGCGGATGGGCCACAGATCGAAGCCAACATCCAGTATGTTTTGAGCAATTTCAAATCTTCCTTTGGCACACCTTATAAAGTGGTGCGCGTGCCAATGCCTCCTGAAGGTGGCCAATACCCCACAGCGGGCGATTACCGAACCTACGCCAACGCCGTTTTTGTCAACAAGACCATTATTGTGCCTTTCTATCAGAAGCAATACGACACCACCGCACAGCGCATCTGGCAAGAAACCATGCCGGGCTACAAAGTGGTAGGAATTGATTGCAATGCCATCATTCCTTCGCTCGGGGCCATTCATTGTATAACGAAGGAAATTGGGGTGAATGATCCGCTGCGGATTGTACACCAAGCCCTACAGTGTCAAGACAATAGCAATTCCACAGGAGGGTATTCCTTACATGCAGCCATACAGCACCGAAGTGGTATTTTGGGGGCCAAACTATTTTATACCACCGACCTTTCCACTGACTGGAAAAGCACCGATATGTGGCAGGGCATCATCGCGAACGAAGACTGGTTTGGGGCTATCCCCATGCAGACCAATGGCAGTACCGTTTATTATTACATTGAAGCAACGTCAGTCAATGGGAAAACGATTACACGCCCGATTACAGCACCTGCTGGTTGGTGGAAATTCTGTGTTACCCAAAGTTCTAGTGCTGAGGAGGCCACGGCGGTTGAAATGCTGGATATTTACCCAAACCCGGCGTCTGCCATCACAGTTATCCCTGTGCAATCCGCTTCTAAAACTCGGGGCAACATTGTGGTTTACAATAGCTTAGGGCAAATGGTGCGGGAGGTTTTTGAAGGAGAAATTCCTTCGGGAAGCACCAATTACTTTCTTGATGCGGGTAAACTTGCTTCAGGTACTTACTTTGTGAAATTGCAAACAGGGGGGCAAGTGCGGATGAAAAAATTGGTGGTGCGGTAGAGTAGGGGATTTTGGATTCGAGGAGGGCAAAAGCCCGAGTAGGATACATTTTGACCTCCGGAGCAACATTCAATTTGTTGAAATCCCGAACTTCCCGAAAGTTTTAAACTTTCGGGAAGTTAAATTTCGCCAAGGCAAAACATGATTTGGTTAAAATATCGACCATTCACGTCTTTTGACTTTTGGCACAACCCCGAATTTTACTAGGGCCTTTCACCAAATCTATTTTGACCATGCGCACAAAAACTACCGTCGCCATTATTGTTGTTGCGTTGTTTTTTTCTTGCAAGCTTTTTGCCCAAACGTTTACGACTCCCCCAACGACCCCTGTGCGAACGATGGCGGAGTGGGAGGAACTACAAGCACTTGTCATTGCTTGGAACAGTTATACGAACATTCTTACAGAAATTGTCCGAGCTGCCAGGCAGGAATGCAACGTCATTGTTTGTTGTTACAACCAAGCCGTTGTCACACAGGCCAAGAACAAACTAACATCCAGCGGGGTGGATATTTCTTCCAATGTTACGTTTGTCATTGTGCCTACTGAAACCATTTGGGTTCGCGACTACGGGCCTAACTGTGTGTACGCCAATGATGTGGATTCGCTCCAAATCGTGGATTGGATTTACAACCGAGATCGTCCCCTTGACAACACACTTCCTGAAAAAATAGGACAATACCTCCATTTGCCGGTGTACTCTACTTCCGTCGCACCTTACGACCTCGTGAACACAGGTGGCAATTTCATGACCGATGGAATGGGAACAGCATTTGCCTCGAAGCTTGTTTTTGCCAACAATGATCAGATCATTGACGGCGATTGTATTACCCCGGCAGATGTGTTTGGCACCAGTAACCATACTGAATCCGAGATTGACAATATCATGCAGAAGTTTATGGGCGTGAATCATTACATCAAACTTGATACGCTTCTGTATGACTGCATCCACCACCTTGATATGCACATCAAGATGTTGAATGAAGAAACGTTGCTTGTTGGTCAATATCCGGAAGGCATTGCAGATGGGCCGCAGATCGAAGCGAACCTCCAATACATTTTGGACAATGTTAAAACTGGTTTTGGAACACGTTTCAAAGTAATACGCATACTGATGCCTCCCCAAAATGGACAGTATCCCGATTCAGGCGGCTATTATCGTACATATACCAATGGTGTTTTTGTCAACAAGACCGTTATTGTTCCTTTCTATGAGACAGAATTTGACACCATGGCGCAGCGTATTTGGCAGGAAGCTTTGCCGGGTTATAAGGTTGTGGGGGTTGATTGTAATGCAATGATTTCGAAGAACGGCGCCATCCACTGCATTATCAAGGAGATTGGGGTGAACGATCCATTGCGCATCGTACACAAACCCATAGAAGGCGTTCTTCAAAACGCCTGGGGCCCGTCGAATTACCCTGTGACGGCTTTGATCCAGCACCGCAGCGGCATTGCTGCAGCAAGCGTTTTTTACCGATCCAAAAATATAAGCAACTGGATTGGCATAGCAATGTCGCCCAACACCAACCCTGATTCCCTGAACTTCTGGACAGCTTATATACCGAAGCAAGAGGGATATTTCGACACCCTTTTTTATGCTATTGTGGCAACTTCCAATAGCGGAAAAACCGTTCAGCGCCCGCTCCCTGGGCCTGCGGGCGCGTGGAGATTTTTGATTCAAGCCACCATTTCGAGTTTTAAAACGCCTACAGTCGAAATGTTGGAAATTTACCCGAACCCGGCCTCGGCTATTACGGTAATCCCAGTGCAATCGCACTCCAAAACGCAGGGTAGTATTTTGATTTTCAATAGTTTGGGGCAAATGGTGCGGGAGGTTTTTGTGGGAGAGATACCTTCGGGAAGCACCCATTATTTCCTTGATGCGGGCAAACTTGCCTCCGGCACTTATTTTGTAAAGTTGCAAACAGGTGGGCAAGTGCGGATGAAAAAACTGGTGGTGCGGTAAGGTACAGATTCGGCTGTTGTGTAAAAAGGTATTACTATGAAATCTCCAACAAATTTTTTACCGCAGAGGCGCGGAGACGCGGAGACGCGGAGACGCGGAGACGCGGAGTTAAATTCTTCGCGCCTTTGCGCCTCTGCGGCAATTTGAAAATATCTACGGCACTAATTATCATGTTTAACCTTTTTACACAACAGCCGAATTTCAGTTTGGTCAATCAATCAGCTTAAACCCCGCATATTTCCACAACACCTTTGGCAAACGAATCCCTTCAGCCGTTTGGTTGTTCTCCAACAGCGCCGCCACAATACGGGCAAGTGCCATAGCCGAGCCGTTAAGCGTGTGCGCGAGTTCCGTTTTGCCGTTCTCGTCGCGGAAGCGGAGTTTGAGTCGGTTGCTCTGGAATGTCTCAAAGCAAGATACCGAGCTTACTTCAAGCCAGCGTTTTTGAGCCGCCGACCACACTTCAAAATCGTAGGTCTTGGCTGAAGCAAAGCCCATATCTCCGCCACAAAGCAGGAGGATTCGGTAGGGTAGTTCGAGTTTGCGCATGATGCTTTCCACGTGGCGTACCATGCCTTGCAGGGCTTTATAGGATTGGTCGGGATGCTCTGCGCGCACAATTTCCACTTTGTCGAACTGGTGTACCCGGTTCAAACCGCGAACGTGCGCCCCATAAGAACCAGCCTCGCGGCGGAAACAAGGCGTGTAGGCCGTCATCCGCACCGGGAAGTCTTTGAGCGACAGGATTTCGTCACGCAAAATATTGGTGACGGGCACCTCCGCCGTAGGGATCAGATAGAGGTTGTCAATGGTGCAGTGGTACATCTGGGCCTCTTTGTCGGGCAATTGGCCTGTTCCACGTGCAGAATCTTCATTCACAAGCAGCGGCGGTTCTATTTCTTCGTAGCCTGCCTTTACTGCCTCATCCAAAAAGAATTGGATAAGGGCGCGTTGGAGTCGAGCTCCTTTTCCGCGATAGACGGGGAATCCTGCCCCAGTGAGTTTCACACCCAGTTCGAGGTCGAAGAGATTGTATTTTTTGGCGAGTTCCCAGTGGGGAAGCGCATCTTCGGGAAGCTCTGGGAACGGTTTTGTCCAGGCTTTGGCCACCTTGTTGTCTTCGGGCGTTTTTCCTTTCGGGACGCTTTTGTGCGGACAGTTCGGCACGGTATAAAGCATCTCGTCCAATTGGCTTTTCAAGACGTCCATGCGCTCTTCGAGGTCCTTGCTCTTGGTTTTGAGCGCGGCTACCTGTATTTTGAGTACGTCTGCTTCCTCTTTTTTGCCTTGGCCCATGAGTGCGCCGATCTGCTTGGCGAGGCGGTTGCTTTCGCCGAGTGCGTCGTCGAGGTCCTTTTGGGTGGCTCGGCGTGCGTCGTCGGTTTTCAGGATTTGGTCAACGACCTTGATTTGGGCCGCCGTCCAGTTTCTTTTGCGGAGGCCAGCGATAATTCGTTTCTTCTCGTCGCGGATTACTTTAAGTTGGAGCATATATTCCTTGTGTTCTTTTGAAAACTAATAATGTTGGATCGCAACATTTTGCAAGAATACCAGTTTTATTAGGCGAGCAAACGTTGTTTTTTGTAAATTTTGGGCATAAGCCGAAAAAATCGCTGCAAGATAGAGCGAATTTAAAAACAGGCTTATCTTTGCAGTGTTCAATCCTAGGATCAAGGCCAAAGAATTGCCTTTGTTGGCCTCCGCCCCATTCATATTTTCCTTGCTGTTTAAAGTATTTACACAGCCCGTTTTTTAAGGCTTGGAGGTTTTTCAAATACCCTCCCCACTATTTTTCATCTACGCAATATTCCCGAGCGACCGATCTCTTGCCCTTCTCGGCAAGTTGTTTTTTGCAAACAGTTTTTGTCAAATTTTTCTCTTTTAAAACATGGTGTCTTGCTGTGTCCGGGTTTTTCGGATGGTGCACAGGCGCTAATCCATCAATAACATTCCCACCACTGTGCGCGAATACATCGAACGCCAACGCTCCGGCATCGAGCCGCGCCAACACACAATTTTAACTTACTTTCATCCCCACTCATGTACGACATTTTGCAGCTTAACGACAAGCTGGTGACTGAGCTCAAAGAAATCGCCCAAAAACTTGGCGTAAAGGGCATCGCCAAATTTTCCAAACAGGATTTGATCTATAAAATCCTGGATGAACAGGCGCTTGCGGAAAAAACCGCCACCAACCGGGTAGTGCCGATTGTAGAAGAGCCAAACCCTCAAACTGGTCGCCGCGCCCGAAAAGTGAAACCGGCGGATGATACCGATTTGGAAACGCCAACTCCTGTGGCGCGCCCCGAATCAGTTGCACCGCCAAAGCCTGTTTCCGCCCGTCGTGATCGGCCAGCTACTCCGGCCCCTCCCCGTGACCGCGACACTACCCGCGCGACTCCTCAAGAAAAACCTGTGCGCGATTCCAAGCGTACGCTTCCTGAAGATAATCGCGATCGGGATCAAAACCGCCCTGCGCCTGAAGGCAACCGGGACCAAGGCCCTCCTCAACGCCGCGAGGATCGTATTGACCGCCCAGCCAACCGCGACCAAAACCGCCCGGCTCCGACCAATGATGCCTCGGCAAACCGTCGCGATCTACCTCAATCTCAGCAACAACGCCCAGAAGGCCAAGGCCGCAACCGTGACCGTTGGGAAGACCGTCGGGATCGTCGCCAACGCGAATGGGAAGACCGCCGCCGAGACCGACCGCAGCAACGCCCCGGCCAACCAGGCCTATTCGACCCTGAAGCCGCCAAACTTCAAAACATTGAAGAAGAATATACTTTGCCTGTAAATGGCAACGACGACGAAGAGGAAACTGTGCCCATGCATCGGCCCTTTGCACCTTTAGCGGGTCAGCCTGAAGCAAGACTGGAACAGCCAATGCCTGTCGCCCCGGCAGAGCCTGTAGAAGTGATGCCTCCCACTGTTCACCGCGAACGCTTCGATGTAGAACTCGATGGCATCGTAGAGGGGCTTGGCACTTTGGAGATGATGCCCGATGGCTACGGATTCCTCCGCTCTCCAGACTACAACTACCAAACCAGTCCCGACGATATCTACGTTTCGCCGTCTCAGATCAAACTTTTTGGCCTAAAAACGGGCGATACCGTGCGTGGCGCCATTCGTCCGCCGAAAGAAGGCGAGAAATATTTTGCCCTCTTGAAAGTAGCGAAGATTAATGGCCTCGACCCGAAAGATGTGCGTGACCGTGTACCCTTTGATTACCTAACGCCACTTTTCCCGACCTCTAAATTCACCCTGCTCACCAGTCCTACCGGGCGCGACTTTGGTAACCGCATCATTGACCTCTTTACGCCCATTGGCAAGGGGCAGCGCGGGCTTATCGTCGCACAGCCAAAGACGGGTAAAACCTTCTTACTCAAGGACATTGCGAACGCCATCACGAAAAATCACCCCGAGTGCTATGTCATCGTATTGCTCATTGACGAGCGGCCTGAAGAGGTAACCGATATGCGCCGCAACGTGAAAGCGGAAGTGGTGGCATCTACCTTCGACGAGTTGGCCGAAAACCACGTGCGCCTCGCCAATATCGTGCTTGAAAAAGCCAAACGCATGGTTGAATGCGGTCACCATGTAGTGATTCTGCTCGACTCCATTACGCGTATGGCACGGGCCTACAACACGGTAGCGCCAGCCAGCGGCAAGGTGCTTTCGGGCGGTGTGGAAGCCACGGCCTTGCAGCGTCCTAAAAAATTCTTTGGTGCAGCACGCGCCATTGAGGACGGTGGCTCGCTTACCATATTGGCCACGGCGCTTATTGACACAGGTTCAAAAATGGACCAGGTTATATTCGAGGAATTCAAGGGCACGGGCAACATGGAACTGCAGCTCGACCGCAACCTTGCCAACCGCCGACTCTACCCGAGCGTTGACCTCACCAAATCGAGTACGCGACGCGAAGATTTGCTGTTGGACAAAGACACCCTGCAACGGATGTTTATCCTCCGCAACCACTTGGCCGATATGAAGCCAGAGGAAGCCATGGAGTTTGTGAAAAAGCAGATGATGCACAGCAGCAGCAACGACGAGTTTTTGGCATCTATGAACAGATAAAGGTTTCACGCAGATGTTACACAGATGGTTCACGCAGATTTTACACAGATTTCTCTATTGGTTTTCTGCGTAAAATCTGCGTAAAATCTGCGTGAACTATCTGCGTAGCATCTGCGCGAACCATCTGCGTAACATCTGTGCGAAACCCATTTGGAAAAGCCCTCCGTACACGTTTGATGTACGGAGGGCTTCGTTTGTCTAAAAGAATATGCTTGCCCGCCGAAGCCTTCCTGCCCGCCCCCGCCTGCCAAGCCCTCCTGCCCGCCAAGGCTTGGCAGGCGGGGGCGGGCAGGAAGTCTCGGCAGGCGGGGGCGGAGGAGGGCCTCTTTTTCATATTTTGGCACGAATTATGGCAATCAGAAATTTGTCAGCCAGCGGCTAATTGGGCAATTGTTCCAATTTTTATCCGTTTCAAGATCGTTCCTTCGCCCTGACAAAACAATTTATGCTACGCATATTATCCACTCTTTTACTGTTTGCCTTTGCGCCCAATTGGGGCGGTCGGGCAGACCATGCACTGTCGCCAATGGCAGCTGCATTGCGAGGGGTGGATGTGTCGCACCACCAAAAGGAAATTGAGTGGGATTCGGTGGCCACCAAAGCACCCCTTGATTTTGCTTTTGTGAAAGCTACCGAGGGGCAAGATTTTGTGGACAGCCTTTTTTGTCAAAATTGGGACGCACTCAAAAGACTTGGCATACGGCGGGGCGCCTACCATTTTTTCCGGGCTTATGGCTGTGGCGACGAACAAGCCAGTTTATTTCTTAGCCAAGTGGAAATGCTTCCCGGTGACCTTGCTCCGGTTTTGGACATCGAATGCCTGGATGGAATTGAACCAGATATTATGCTCCAAGAGGCCCGTATTTGGCTTGAAACGGTGGAAAAACAATTGGGGGTTAAACCGATCATCTATTCCAACCTGCATTTTTACGAGACCTATTTGGCTGGTCATTTTGACGATTTCCCGCTTTGGGTTGCGCGGTATTCGGATGAAAAACCTTTACTAACTACGGGAAAGAACTGGGATTTCTGGCAGTTTTCAAATGAAGGTTGCGTTGATGGCATCTGTAAAAAAGTGGACCTCAATGTGTTTTCAGGTACTCATGAAATGCTTGAACGCCTTTGCTGGTATCCTGAGCGGAAACAAACCAATACACCTAAGATTAGCCTTCCCTAATTTCTTGCGGCAACTTCTTTTTGACCAAACCGTGGTAGAAATGCCCGCTCCTCCGTGTTACATTTGCAGTCAAAATTTCTCCCTCTCCATGAAGTATTTCGTCCTAACCATCGCGACATTCCTGCTCGCGTATTCTTCTGTTTTTTGCCAACAATCCTCAATTTCTGAAAAGAAACTCCACAAG
>JANMME010000374.1:0-2044 GCA_031373015.1 Saprospiraceae bacterium | reverse complement strand
GCTACTTTTGTGTCCTTTTGTGCCTTTTGTGTTTCAAATCCTACCTTTTGTGTTTCAAACCATACCTTTTGTGTTTCAAATGGAGCCGCGTTGCCGAGAACCTCGCCTACCTACTTCCGCAACGAATTCTCAATCTTGACTTTTGAAAGAACACCCACGCTCCACCCAAAATTTTCTTTGGCAGTAAAAATCTGCCCCAACTAGCTTTTTTTTCCAGAGGAATCGTACTTTTGCGCGGCTTTTTGAAGAGGGCATCCTTATTCCGGTGGCCGGATGCTGAAAAACTACGCCGGATACCAAATTTCATTTCGCAACTATGGCAAATATCGGTCGTATCAAACAAATTATCGGCGCAGTCGTGGACGTTGACTTTAGCGGTCCTGACAGCAGTCTGCCCGAAATCCTCAGCGCGCTGGAGATCACACGCGCTGACGGCACCAAACTTGTGCTCGAAGTACAACGTCACTTGGGCGAAGACGGTGTCCGCACCATCGCCATGGACTCTACCGACGGTTTGATGCGTGGCATCGAATGTGTAGATACCGGAGCACCAATCGCCATGCCAATCGGCGAGCAAGTGCGCGGTCGTCTCTTTAATGTGGTAGGCGAGGCCATTGACGGCATCGGACACGTGCCAAAAGGCAAGGATGCTTATGTGATCCACCGCAAGCCACCGGCTTATGAGGACCTTTCGACCGAGCGCGAAATCCTGTACACAGGTATCAAGGTGATTGACCTGATCGAACCTTACGCAAAAGGAGGCAAAATCGGTCTCTTTGGCGGTGCCGGCGTAGGCAAGACCGTGTTGATCATGGAGCTTATCAACAACATCGCAAAGGCTTACGACGGTATGTCGGTTTTTGCAGGTGTGGGTGAGCGTACCCGTGAGGGCAACGACTTGCTCCGCGAGATGATCGAATCTAATGTTATCCGTTACGGTGAGGAATTCAACCACTCCATGGAAGCAGGCGGTTGGGACCTTTCCAAAGTTGACAAAAAAGAATTGGCCAAATCACAGGCTACCCTGGTGTTTGGTCAGATGAACGAACCACCTGGCGCCCGCGCCCGTGTGGCACTTTCCGGCCTCACCATGGCTGAATATTTCCGCGACGGCGATTTGAAAGACCCTTCCGGCGGTCGCGATATCCTGTTCTTTGTGGACAACATCTTCCGTTTCACGCAAGCAGGTTCTGAGGTGTCGGCCTTGTTGGGCCGTATGCCATCTGCCGTGGGTTACCAACCTACGCTGGCTACGGAAATGGGTATCATGCAAGAGCGTATCACTTCTACCAAGCGTGGTTCTATTACCTCGGTACAAGCGGTGTACGTACCTGCTGACGACTTGACGGATCCGGCTCCCGCAACCACCTTTGCCCACTTGGACGCTACTACGGTATTGGACCGGAAAATTGCATCGCTCGGTATCTACCCTGCTGTGGATCCACTTAGTTCCACTTCACGGATCCTTGATCCGAAAATCATCGGTGAAGAGCACTACCGCTGCGCACAGCGCGTGAAGATGATCCTACAGCGCTACAACGAGTTGCAGGACATCATCGCTATCCTCGGTATGGAAGAACTTTCTGACGAGGACAAACTCGTGGTAGGCCGCGCGCGCCGTGTGCAGCGTTTCCTTTCACAGCCTTTCCACGTGGCGGAGCAGTTCACGGGCCTCAAAGGGGTATTGGTTCCGATTGACGAAACCATCCGTGGCTTTAACATGATCATGGACGGTGAACTCGACACTTTGCCTGAAGCAGCATTCAACCTGGTGGGTACGATTGATGACGCGATTGCGAAGGGGAAGAAGATGATGGAGGAGGCGAGTGCGAGTGCTTAAACGTTCGATTTCTCCCTGTTGAAAATCCCCCTAAACATTTCTGGTTGTTTGGGATTTCGTCGGGGGGATTTTCAACAAGGAGAAATCGAACGTTGTGTTTTGGGTTGGTCGCTTTACCCGCCGAAGCCTTCCTGCCCGCCAAGACTCGGCAGGCGGGGGCGTAGGCGGGTTAGTTAGTTCATCGTTCATAGTTCATAGTTCATC
>JANMME010000734.1:0-2081 GCA_031373015.1 Saprospiraceae bacterium | reverse complement strand
GCAAACGATGGCACGGCCACGGCCAACCCGACAGGCGGCACAGGGATCTATACCTACGCTTGGAGCAATGGTGGTGACACAAAAACCATCACGGGTCTTACACCTGGCACCTATACCGTGGTCGTTACAGATGAAAACGCCTGCTCCTCCGAGCAAACCGTTGAGGTATCTTCTTTCCTATGCGTTATTTCTTCACAGAATACGATCTCGAACGTGACTTGCGCAGGTGCAGGCAATGGTTCGGTCACCGTGTCGCTCATTGGCGGTACTGCACCGTTCAGCTATAATTGGAGCAATGGCGGCAACACGGCGACCATTTCCAACCTCGCTGGAGGCACCTACACCGTGAACGTATCAGACGCAAATGGATGCGACTTCAGCACTACCGCTTCGGTAACAGAGCCTACTCCTTACAGTGCCTGGGACGTACAAACCGTCAACCCACTTTGTCCCAACGACGCAACGGGCTCGGCCACGGCTTCCATCACAGGCGGCACCCAGCCGTACAATTTCCTTTGGAGCAATGGAGCAACGGGCAACACCCTTTCCAACGTCCCGGTTGGCAACTACTCTGTTGAAGTGACCGATGCAAACGGCTGTAAATCCAGCACTTCGGTATCGCTCAGCTCTTCCGACAATGTAGTGCCAACGATTACGGCTCAAAACGCAACCGTCGCGCTAAACAACAACGGTTCGGCTCAGGTGACGCTATCTGATGTTTCCGCTCAATTTAGCGATAACTGCGGTATTTCCAGCACCAGCATCAGTCCGCAAAACTTTGATTGCCAGCAACTTGGCCAACAAACGGTGACTTTGACGGTGACCGACCTTTCGGGCAATACCGCCACCGCCACCGCAGTGGTGAACGTGGTGGACAACATCGTGCCCGTGCTGACTTGCCCCTCGGACATTGTGGCTTGTTCTTACGATAATGTGGTGAACTACGCTTCGCCTGTGGCAGAGGACAACTGCTTGCTTGTAGGCAACGGTCACTGGGACTTGGATGGCCCAGCAAGTGGCTCAGCATTTCCCGAAGGTGTAACAAAAGTGACCTATACCTATGCCGATGCAAGCGGCAACTCAGGTAGCTGTTCTTTCAACGTTACCATAACCAACGCGGTAGTGTTCACAAACGTACAGGTGAACAACGATCTCAACAGTCAACATGTGGGTTCTATTGACCTCACAGTGGACGGCGGCACAGGCCCCTATCTCTTCGTATGGACGGACGAAAATGGCAATATCGTTGGCAATACTGAAGATGTGGAAAGCCTTGGCGAAGGGGTTTATCAGGTGAAGGTCACCGATGCAAACGGTTGCATTTATACGCAGCAAGACATCAAGGTGCAAAATACCAGCAGCGCGAAGGAACCAAGCTGGCTCACGGGCGTCAGCCTCCAGCCCAACCCTACGAGCGGCTTCACGAACATCGTGTTCAGTCTGCCGGTCGCGTCCAACCTGGAGATCTCCGTCATTGACGCAACTGGCCGCATCCTCATCACCGACATCAGTGAGCAGGAAAGTGTGGTCAGGATTGACTGCACGGACTTGCCCGGTGGCGTGTACTCGCTTCGTTTCCGTACCGGCCAGGAAGTGGGGGTAAGGAAGTTGGTGGTGAGTAAGTAACAAGTTCTAAGTTTCAAGTTTCAAGCGCCCGCTCGGAGTGATTCCGGGCGGGCGCGTGTGTACCGGCTGCTTTAGCTGCCGGAATGATAAGTAAACGGCCATTCCCCCCAATTTTCCACCAACTCCGCTTTTACAGGATTTTGAAGGATGAACTGAACCACCTTCTCATATTCGGCGGCATCTTGTACCCGAAAATCGAAGCTTCCTTCGTGCCAAAATTTCCCTTCCATTTTCACTCCTCCGTTTGTGTAGTGCTTTTGAAAAGTATTCGGGTCAACATGCTCTCCCAATCGCCGCAACGCTTTTTTCAAGGGTGCTTCTGTGGCATTTTGAATACCCGCTACGATGTCTCGCAGCGGTTTGAAGCAAAAACTTTCGAGATCATCCAGGGGCGGGTCTTCGGTCAGCACAGTGCGCAAATCGAACAAAATATGAACGTGGTTGGGCATGATAGC
>JANMME010000733.1:0-2399 GCA_031373015.1 Saprospiraceae bacterium | reverse complement strand
GGGGCATCGTTCACGCCATCGCCAGTCATGGCCACGAATTGATTTTTCATTTGCAGCGCCTTCACGATTTGAAGCTTTTGCTCCGGCGATACCCGTGCGTACACTTTGATCCGTTCGATCTCTTCTACAAACTCGTGCTCCGGCAGTTTCAGCAGTTCTGCCCCAGTAATGACCTTGTCGGTCGGGTTTTTCAGGATGCCAATTTGTTGGGCAATGGAGGCCGCCGTCACCGGGTGATCGCCCGTGATCATCACAGGGACGATGCCCGCGGCTTGGCAATCCTGGATGGCTTTTTTAGCCTCTTTGCGAAGGGGGTCCATCATGCCCGCCAGCCCGCAGCATTGCAGATTTGTTTCAAGCGCGGCAAAATTGAGGTCGGAAGGCAATGCATCTACCACGCGGCAGCCATAAGCGAGTACTCGGAGACCATTTCCTCCCATTTTTTCGCCCGCAGCAATCATGGCTGCCTCGTCCGCATCTTCGCATGCTTTCAGCACGGACTCCAGCGCGCCTTTGGTGATGATCAAAAACTGCTTTTCGTTCCAGCGATGCACCGTGGTCATCATTTTCCGGGTAGCGTCAAAGGGCAGCTCCGCAACCCTTTTGTATTCGCCGGCTTTAAGCGGGCCGTGTTTTTCTTCTCCATACGCCGCCAGCGCCACTTCGGTGGATTCTCCCGTCAGCTTGCCGGCTTCGTTCTTTTTTACATTGTGGTTGAGCGTCATGCACAGCATGAGGGCTTCCTCTGCCGAAAGCGATAAACCCTCTGGGGACGTTTCGGGCGTCCAGGTTTCGGTGACCGTCATGCGGTTTTGGGTGAGCGTCCCGGTTTTGTCGGTGCAGATGAAGGTGACGGAGCCCAGGGTTTCAACGGCGGGAAGTTTGCGGATTAAGACATTTTGACGCGCCAAACGCCCTGCTCCCATCGCGAGTGCAATGGTGACGACAGCCGGCAATGCTTCCGGGATGGCCGCCACGGCGAGGGAAATGGCTGTCAGCAACATACGAATGGGGTCTTCGCCTCGAAGTAGCCCCGTTACATAAAGCACCACACAGATGGCAAGTACTGCAAACGAGAGTTTTTTGCCAAAATCAGCCAGCCTTCTTTGGAGTGGAGTCAAAGATTCATCCTCTTGCAACATTTCGGCGATGCGCCCGATTTCGGTCTTCATACCCGTTGCTACGACCACACCATGCCCCCGACCTGCGGTTGCCAGCGTGCCTTTGTAGGCCATGTTTGTACGGTCGCCGATGGGCAAATGTTCGCCTTCCAAGCCCTCGGTTTGTTTTTCTACGGCATTGGATTCGCCTGTTAGGGAGGCTTCCTCGATTTGTAAGGAATGAGATTTCAGCAGCCTGATATCGGCGGGTACCATATTGCCGGCTTCAAGGGCCACGACATCGCCGGGCACAATACTGGAGGCGTCAATTTGGACGGTCGCCCCTTCCCGGATTACGGTCGCCGAGTGTGCCGACATTTTTTTCAGGGCCTCCATAGCCTTCCCAGCCCGGTATTCTTGCACAAAACCAATAACTGCGTTCAGCAACACGATGATTAAAATAACGAAGGTGTCTTTTATGCCTCCTATCAAGCCTGATACCACGGCTGCTGCCAACAGGATCAGGATCATCACATCTTTGAATTGCAGCAAAAAGAGCAGCCAAAGGGGCTTTTTCTTTTTTTCCTGCAATTTATTGGGGCCATGGGCCAAAAGCCGTTCTTCCGCTTGGGCTATAGTCAGCCCATTGGGATGACTGTCCGTGTGTTTAATAACCTCTTCTGTATTAATGAGATGCCAATCCATAAAGTATTTCTGTTCGTAGCGTTTCTGTATTGTCAGATTCACGCCGACGAAGTTACGCTAAGATACTCGATAAAGGAGATTCTTAAACCACCATCTTGTTCATTCTCAGTTTTCAGAGTGTAGTGACATAAGTCACGCTCCGCCCCCCTTGCCCCCTCCGACCTTTGTGCCATTATCCAACCAGGATATTGTACCACAACATGAAACGCACGATTCTACTATTCGCAGGAGCACTGCAAGCCGTCCTGCTTTTTGCACAAACTACGCAACCCGCTCCAGTGGATTCGCAGGCTCAACCAAAACCCAAGGCCAGCAACTTATTGGAAGCTTTTGAGAACGCCCATTTCCACGGCAGCTTCCGAAGCTTTTTTATGGCTACCGACAATGCCCGCCAACTATCAGATTATCACGCTTGGGCAGTGGGCGGCAGCTTGCATTTTGAATCTTCGCCCTGGCATGGGTTCAGTTTTGGTCTGGGTGGGATGTTCAATTATAATCTGGCTTCCTCCGACCTAAGCGCAAAAGACTCCCTCACCGGAGCCGTAAATCGCTACGAGATTGGTCTTTTTGATGTAGAAAATCCCAAAAACCGCA
>JANMME010000339.1:0-10495 GCA_031373015.1 Saprospiraceae bacterium | reverse complement strand
CCGTTGACTGTTGACCGTTGACCGTTGACTGTTGACTGTTGACCGTTGACTGTTGACCGTTGACTGTTGACTGTTGACCGTTTCATCCTCCGGAGCTCCGTTTTCTATCAGTCAACGGTCAATAGTCAACAGTCAATAGTCAACAGTCAACGGTCAACCCGCCAAACGCCGGATCATACCCAGTACCATCGCATCCAGGATTTGAAACACAACAAGCGGCTTTTGTGTTCGCCATATAATATCGTTGTATTCCTCGCCAAAATGGGTGTAAAGTTGCATTCTGGCCTCGTGCATTTCTTCTTCCACGTGCTTTCGGGTATTCAAAAATGCAATCCATCCGCCTTCTTCGTGCACTTCTTCTGCCCATTCAGCATAGTAGTCGTCGTCAGGCGAAGCGTGGAAATTGAGCACGTTTTCACAAAAAAACACAAATTTTGAGATGCCTTTGCGCATCAAGGGGTCGGCTATGTTGCGCTTGAGGAACATGATATCGTTGTGAAGCGTGTCATTCCATTCTCCCAGAAGTTCGATAAGGACGAACCCTTCGTCATAGTCGGCAAAAAGTATCTTCGCATACAAAGTTGAAGACCCAAAGGAATCCCACTGTGGGTGAATATAGTAATTGTATAGGCTGTGCGTGTATTCAAATTCGCTGTAAGTACGGCCAAAAAAAGGCGAGCGTACGTCTTCTTCAGCGATGTAAAGATCGCGCCAGCGGAAATGCGGTTCTATGTCGTGCATGGCATCGGTTTGGTTTTGCAAAGTTCGCTTTTTTCGCAAAATTATTGTCGAAGCAACCCAGTTCTGGTCAGCAAGTCTTTTTCATTACAATGCAAAGACAAAAGGCGCGTTATTCGCCCGTCCAATTTTCAAAACGCAACTACTACTCATGAAAATCAATCTGCCTTCCCTGTTAAACATACCCTTATTTTTCCTCAGCCTTTCTCTTTTTGCTCAAAACCCCTCGCGTGTTACCATCAAAGGTGTGGTAGCCGATACAACCGGCGAACTGACGGCGTTCGCCACGGTAATGCTGTTGAATCCCAAGGATTCTACACTCCTAAATTTTACCAGAAGTGGAAATGAAGGAGAGTTTTCCTTCAAAAACGTAAAAAATAGCCCTTATTTGCTCAAAGTCTCTTATATCGGGCACTTGCCCTTGCAGCAATATTTGCCCGCTTCGACAACAGAGACCAATGACGTAGGTACCCTTAAAATCAAGCCCATTACCGCTGAACTGCTTGAAGTGGTGGTGCGCGCCGCGAAATCTACCTTAAGTATCCGAGGCGACACGATCGAGTACGACGCATCTTCCTTCAAAGTGCCTCCGGGCTCTACCGTGGAGGATTTGCTGCGGCGGCTGCCGGGCATTGACGTGGATGCAGATGGAAACATCAAGGCACAAGGCAAGGATGTGAAGCGGGTGTATGTGGACGGGAAAACATTTTTCGGCGACGACCCCAAAGCGGCCACCAAAAACCTTGGCGCAGAGACCATTTCAAAGGTTCAGGTGTACAATGAATCCTCCGAGCAGGCAAAACTAACTGGGGTGGACGACGGCAAAAAAGAAAAAGCAATGAACCTTGAACTTAAGGACGAGTATAAAAAAGGATCATTTGGCAAGATTACGGCTGCGGTAGGCACCGAGGAACGATGGGCAGGACGAGGAAGTTTTAACAGATTCAACGATAAAGAACAACTGTCGTTTATCGGCTTTGGCAACAATATCAACCAAACTGGCGTAAACTGGGAAGATTACGGCGAGTTCAAAGGCCAAAACACCTACGGAGACTACGATAATGGTGATTTTGGATTTGGAGGGCAGCGATTTTACATGATCGGAGGAGGAGGCGACGATTCTCCGTTCAACAATTTTGACGGGCGCGGTTTCACTACAAACTATGGTGGTGGCACCAACTACAATTACGACCACAAAAAATTGAAAGTCAACGCCAGTTACTTTTACAAGGAAACGAGCCTCGAGCTCCAACAATATACCAACCGCCAAAACTTTCTGCCCGATACTACTTATTTCAATGATGATTCCCTGAGCAAGACTGATTTTAGGGGCAGCCATAGCCTGAGCACACGCCTGAATTACGATATAGACTCAAGCGATTTAATCATCTTAAAGGCAGAAACTCGTTTTAGCAATGCGCACGCTACCTCGCTCGAAAGCCAATCATTCTCTGACGAATCGCGGGTGCAAACGAACAACCTGAGGCTCAACAACGGCAGCAGGTTGGACGCATGGCGTGTGTCGAGCACGGCCATTTATCGCCACCGATTTAAGAAAAAAGGCCGCTCTTTTGCACTCAGCGCAGGCTATAACAACAGCCAAACCGACGGCTCGGAAACGCTTTCTTCCAACAACCAATACTTACTGACAGGCGGGATCACGCAAATCCGCCTGTTCAATGCCAATACCGGCACCACCCGTCAATTCAAGTCCAGCGCACTTTTTACCGAGCCGCTTTCAAAAAAGTGGTTCTCGGAGACTTTCATTAATTTCAGCCAAACCAGCAACAATCTGAATCGCCCCACAAATGACCCCGAGAACAACGATCAGCGCATTGACAGCCTTAGCATTTATTACGAACAGGAGGTGAAGTATGCTCGCATTGGCTCCAGTGTTCGCTACTCAAACGACGGGCTGAATGCCTCCGCTGGCCTCGCGGTGCAGCAGCTTCAACTAGGCGGTACTTATTCCATAGATAAGGGCTTGCCACTGCTGGCCCCTCCTTTGAGCCAAAAATATGTGAATTTGATCCCGAATCTAGACCTTGAATACCAACTTCCCAACGATATGTGGCTTAGTGGCAACTACAGTTACAGCGTGACGGAGCCACAGATCAGCGATCTTCAGCCTGCCCCGAACGTCAGCAACCCACTTTACCGCGTGGAAGGCAACCCTGATCTGCAGCCTCAACGTTCGCACAACTTTGGAGCGCGCGTACACTATTGGAATGCTGGCAGCATGGCAAACTTTGGCCTTGGTGCAGATTATGACCTTTACGACACGCAAATCGCTTACAGTCAGACCATCGAATTTATTGATTCCCTCGGCGCTCGCACTACCACGTATCCCGTGAATGTGTCGGGCGGGCGAAGTTTCAATACCTATATTTGGTCGGGCATCCCCCTAATAAAGACCAAATTGACGCTCAATTTCAACCCAAGCATATACATTAACCGCACACCCTCCTTTATCAATGGCGAAGAAAACGAGACCTTCAACCAGAGTTACAACCTGCGCCTTGGGTTCAACTTCACGCCCACGCCAAAACTCATCGCCGGGCTGAATGGAAATGCCCGCTTCAACAACATTGATTACTCGGTACAAAGCGAGCAAAACCAGAAAATCCGCAGCTATGGCTCCGATGCTTCCATCAAGTGGCAATTTTTGGACAAAATGTTTTTCGAGAGCAATTTCAATTACAACCTGTTTCAGAACGAACGCTTCGGGTTCGACCAAAGTACAGCCATCTGGAATGCATCCGTCCGCCGGCTTTTCGGCAAAAACAACCGAATTGAGGCCCGACTTGCTGCATTTGACCTGCTCAACCAGCGAGTCAATATCGTCCAAAGCGGCTCGCAGAACTATGTCATCAACTCCACGGCTCCCACCTTGGCGCGTTATTTTATGCTCAGTGTGAGTTACAATGTGCGCGGCTACGAGAATAAATTGAAGAAAAACGATTGGTGGTAGGCGAGACCGGTGACTGTTGACCGTTGACTTTTGACTTTTGACCATTGACTTTTGACTTTTGACCGTCGACTATTGACCGTTGACCGTTGACTTTTGACCGTTGACTTTTGACTTTTGACCGTCGACTATTGACCGTTGACTTTTGACTTTTGACCGTCGACTGTTGACCGTTGAACGATTGGCATCCGCTAAAACGAAATCGTCCTTGCAAAAACCTGGGGCAATTTTTTGAGAACTCACCCGTTTTTCAGCCTTCAATTTGTGTCCTTAGCTCTACTTTGTCACGTTAGGCCGCGATGCGGCTAAAGTGACAAAGTAGAGCTAATCAACGGTCAATAGTCAACGGTCAACGGTCAACGGTCAACGGTCAACGGTCAACGGTCAATAGTCAACGGTCAACGGTCAACGGTCAAAAGTCAACGGTCAAAAGTCAAAAGTCCACCCTCTATGTCTTTCAAAATCAAACAGTTCGCTTCCATATTTCTGTTTCTGCCACTGATGCTGGCGGCTCAAAAAAAAACAAAGGTCGAGCCTGCAAGCCAACCTACTGTTGAGGCTGTTTTGAACCTGCAAGGCCTCGAAGACACGCTTGGAGTGTTGGGTTACGCCATCGTGAACGATTCGGTGGAAGCTGAACGCTTCGCAGCATGCCGGGTCTTCATCACCACGCTGGTGCGGGCTTTGAAGATCGAAAACTCGTTCAAATATCCTTTTGAGCGGTTGCGCAGTGTATCTATCCTGACCCCGCCTGACAGCAGTTTTCGGATTTTCACCTGGCAACTTTTCGTCAACGACTCCACTTACCGTTACTATGGTGCTATTCAGATGAACGAGCGCAAACTAAAATTGTACCCGCTCATTGACCGCAGTTTCGAGATGCCCCGATTCCCTACGGACGAAGTGCTCCCGCCCGAGCGTTGGTATGGCGCGCTGTACTTCAACCTCCGGCAATTCGATACCCGCCAAGGCCGCAAATACCTTCTTTTTGGCTATGATGCATTCGAGTTTTTTGAAAAAAGAAAACTGTTGGACGTGCTGATCTTTAACAAAGAGGGCAAGCCAGAATTTGGGGCAGCTGTTTTTGAAAAACCCGATGGCCCGCCAGACCTCCGTGTTTATGTACAATATTCGGCAGATGCCAAGGTCAAAATGAACTGGGACGAACAATATCAAATGATCCTATTCGATCACCTCATCCCTTTCCCCAGCCCTTTCGGGCGAGATATGACCCAGGTGCCAGATGGAAGTTACGACGGCTACAAATTTGAAAAAGGCCACTGGAAATATGTAGACAAGGTTTTTGACGACAAACAAAAAGATGTGCCCTTCCCCGAACCCGTCTTGGATGCTCGAAAAGGCAACGATATTTTGGGCAAAAAAAAGAAAAACAAGGAGTAAATTATTTAAAAGGCCAGCCGCAACGTTGCCATCCAATGCCTGCCTGCTTGCGGAAAAAATCCAGCCTGGTGATACACATCGCCCCCTTCCAAACGGGTGTAGGCATTGTCTGGGCGGGCATCGTAAGCTGCCGAGACGTAGCGGTATGCCCAACCATTCGAGGCATACTTTTTATTGAAAATATTGTTGAGGGAAAGGATCACAGTGACTTGTTTTCCAATGACTTGTGTTAAGTCATAATTCAGTCGAAGGTCGCTGACGAAGTATCCGGGTAAAGCGGTTTGAGCGTTGGAGGTGTTGTCCAAAAACTGCTGTGAGACGTATTTGCCGACGAGCGTAGTGGAAAACGCGCTTCCTGATAAGACCTCGTCACGCTTCAAGGCGTGACGAGGTCTTATCAGGAACGTTGCCTCCCCACGAGCAATAAAATTCGGAGAAAATGCTAAATCTGGGTTGTTATGAATGACGGTCTCTTGTTCCCCACTATCCCAGTTGTCGCGGAACTCAACAAATGCTCTGATTTTGTTTTGGCTAATAGATGCGTTCCCGCTCAGCCGGAGAAACTTCGCAATTTGCCCACTTGCTTCAAGCTCCAGTCCGGTGCGCCAACTATCTGGCACATTGGTGCGGATATAAGCGCCCACATCATTGATGCGCCCGTCCAATACGAGTTGGTCACGGTAGCGCATCCAGAAAAAATTGGCGGAGGCGGTCCATTTTTCACCGCTTCGGCGAAGGCCCGCCTCGAGATCGAGCATCTGTTCAGGCCGGGGGCGGCTGTTCGGTGTGCTTTGCGTATAATCGTCCCTATTGGGTTCGCGATGCCCGATCCCCAAAAACGAGTATGCTTGCCAAGCATTTGAAAACGAATAAGTTGCGCCTATCTTGGGGTTAAAAAAGCCCAAAGAACTTGTCTGCTTCACATTGTTCAACTCGTTGTCGAATCCTAAAAACGCATAGCGCACACCGCGTATTTGCAAATCCAAAAAGGCAGAAAAACGAAGCAGCGGAGAGGCTTCTATTTTCAGGAAGGCATTTGCATCTCGTTTGTTCGCGGTGTTTTCATAATAGCGATAATCATTGGATGCCCCTGTGAAGGATTCTGTCCAAATGACTTCGCCATAATGCATGCCCTCATATTGGCTCCATGCGCCACCCAGCAAAAAAGTTGGTTTCCAGACACCTGTGGGCAACCAGCGCAGCGCAAACGTGCCGCCGTAAAAATCGTTGTCAAGCCAGCGGCGGCGCACCAGATCCATTGGCGGGATCACCGTATCCACGACAAAACCAAGGGGCAAGCCATAGTCCGCGATGTCCTGATCGGCTTTGTATTGCTCGTAAAAGCCAAAACCCCTCGTATAATGGCCATTGAGTTGCAAAACCAGTTTGGAGGTCAAAATACGCTTGTAATGCGCCAAAAAGTGCCGTTGCGTGTAGTCGTCCACCTCATTGGGGTAAGGAGTGCCCGGGCGTTCCATGCCCGCCGTATTAAAAGTTCTAAGATATTCATTGCCTATATATTGGGCAGGCAAACCGTTCCAGGCTTGGTAGGTGATTTCGTGGCCGGAAAGCAAGTGAAATTGAGCAGATTGTCGTTCGTCCAAATAAGCACCGCTTAAGTGGATCGCGTTCAGGTTCGCACTGGCCCTATCCACAAAGCCATCGGAATAAACACCAGAGGCCCGTGCCGTAAAGGCCATTTCGCCCTTTCCGGCGCCCATCAGCCCTGTGCCAACCTGAAGGGAGTGTTTTCTGGTGCCAAAGGAACCGAAGGTGTTGCTCAGGGTGGCAAAACGCTCACTTTCAATATTTGAAAGATCGAGGTTCACGCTGGCGCCAAAAGCCCCGGCCCCGTTGGTGCTGGTGCCCACCCCCCGCTGCACCTGGATCCCAGCGGCACTGGCAGCTAAATCAGGTAAGTCCACCCAATAAACGCCCTGACTTTCTGCGTCGTTGAGCGGTATCCCATTGATGGTCACATTGATACGGGTGGGGTCGCTCCCCCGAATGCGTAAGCCCGTATAGCCCGTCCCTACCCCACCATCAGAGGTTTCCACGAGGGAGGGTACTGCGGAAAGCAAATAAGGGATGTCCTGCGCATGGTATTGTTGAGCAATTTTTTCTGCGCTGAAATTGGAGTGTGGCACCGGGTCTTTGGCCGCAGCCTGAGTAGCTTGTACCACGACTTCGGCTAATGAGTGATTGATGGTGGTGTCGGTTTGGGAAAAAAGCGATTTTGAGGGCAAGAAAATGGCGCAAATCAAGCCAATAGCACTCGGCACTGGCTTAGGCCAGTTTGAAGCGAAAAAAACAGCTAGAGAAAACATTGACAAACAAGAAATGAGTGAAACATCCGCATTCCGAAGGGGCTTCGGAAGCGTAGTGATGCCACTACCCCGTCTCAGTTCCTTACCCAAAATTACTTGGGCAAGTTCGATGGGTGTAATCTCAGTCCGCACAAAAGCGAACACCCCAATGATTGGGTGCAAAGGTCGGGAAAATGTTCAATGGTCAATGGCCAATGTTCAACGGTCAATGGTCAACAGTCAAGGTTCAAGGTTCAATGGTCAAGGTTCAACGGTCAACAGTCAATGGTCAACAGTCAACGGTCAACTCAATACCGCATATCCCAAAAATATGGCTGCTCCTCTTTAATATGCTCGTCAATGACTTTTTTGAGCGCCACCCGGTATTCGGCTTCCGTTGCTTTTTTGCCTTTGATTTTTTTTGGCAAAGCCAGTTCTGTGCTCAATTTTTTTGTTTCGATGCGATTGGCGGAAACGATCATTGCACCATTGTTCACGTCCGCTTCTAGGATGAGGCCGGGAAGCCCGCACAACCGCTCCGGGCCACCGCTGAGTGGGATGTCGAGTGCAAACCAGGCCACTATTTTTTGCTGTTTGAGCGTGTCTTCCCAACTGGCATTCATGCAAAGATGACCCGCCACTTCTTTCAGGTCGTTGAGGATTTTCCAGTCTTGACACTGCATGGAATCCTGCACCAAATACGTTTTTCCTTGCAAAGTGAGCATGTCGCAAAACGTATTTTGGGCAAAATTGCGCTGGGTAAAAAAAGCGTCTTTTCGCCAAGAGTAGCCCTCGTCATCTGGCTCAGCGCGTTCTTCAGACTCTACATATTTCGACTGCGTAGAGTCGAAATGCAACAGGGTGTATTCATGCCATTCGGAGCGGCTCCCCCACATATAGGCAGCGCGTTCTTTGCGCTGCTTGCTCATGTAGCTGAGTGCCGCTAGTTTTTTGGTCCAGTTGTGTGTAACGAGGTAACGAACCGTGCCTTCTGTAATGGGCGTAGGATTGGTCATTTCCTGGGCAAAGAGGCTTCTTGTCAAAGTGCCCAGAATAACCAGCAATAAGAGTAGTTTTTGCATTGAAATGGATCAATAAGTTTTAAAATAACCAATAATTACACGGATTTTTACCAATAGCAATCAAACACTTTTCGGGCCGATTTATTTTCCAAAAGGCCAAACGTACGCCAAAGATTTGTTGGCAAAGTCGCCAACATGTTCTGACTGCTACTAAAAACTGCCACTGCAATCTACCTACCTTTGTCTCATGAATCGCACAACCCTTGTCTCCGAAATATTTCGCAAAAAAAGCTTCCTCTGCGTCGGCCTAGACACCGAACGAACCAAAATCCCGCCGCATTTGCTAGATTCGGAAGACCCCGTCTTTGAGTTCAACCGCCAAATTATTGACGCAACCCGCGACCTATGTGTTGCCTATAAACCCAACCTCGCCTTCTACGAAGCCTTGGGCGCAAGTGGCTGGAATACGCTCGCTCGAACGATTAAATACATTGGCAATCAACACTTTATCATCGCCGACGCAAAACGTGGCGACATTGGCAATACCAGTCGGATGTATGCCGAAGCCTTTTTTAACCAACTTGGCTGCGATGCCGTCACCGTTGCGCCTTACATGGGCGAAGACAGCATCGGCCCTTTCTTGGGTTTCGAGGGCAAATGGGCCATTGTGCTGGCGCTTACCTCTAACCAAGGCAGCAATGACTTTCAGCGCGATTGGTTGGAAGACTCCCGCCAGGCGCTCTGGGAAAAGGTTTTGCACCGATCGCAAGACTGGGGAACACCTGAAAACCTAATGTTCGTAATCGGTGCCACGCATCCCGAGGCCTTTATCCGAGCACGCGAAATCGCGCCCGACCATTTTCTGCTTGTGCCAGGCGTTGGAGCACAAGGCGGCGATTTGGCGGCAATTTGTGAGCACGGCATGAACCGGGACTGCGGATTGCTCGTCAACGCTTCTCGTAGTATTCTGTATGCTTCTGCTGGAGAAGACTTCGCCCAAAAGGCAGCCGCTGAAGCAAAAAGGTTGCAACTTGAAATGGAAACTCTGTTGGAAAGGATCAACCATGAACGATGAACTTTTCATGCGGCGGTGCTTTCAACTTGCCCGACTTGGAGTCGGGCAAGTTTCGCCCAACCCGATGGTGGGGGCTGTGTTGGCGCATGAAGGCAAAATCATTGGAGAAGGCTGGCACGAACGATGGGGAGAAGCCCATGCAGAGGTGAATTGTCTACGCAGCGTTTCGCCTGAAAATCAAGCCCTTATCCCCTACTCTACCCTATTTTGCAACCTCGAACCTTGCGCCCATTTTGGCAAGACCCCGCCCTGCACTGATTTGATAATAGCGCAAAAAATACCGCGTGTAGTGATTTCCAACACCGACCCCAATCCGCTCGTGGCAGGAAAAGGTTTGAAAAAATTGGAAAATGCGGGGGTTGAAGTTGTCGGAGGGGTTTTAGCAGAAGCAGGGCAGTGGCTCAACCGCGCTTTTTTTACTTGGATTGGCGAACATCGGCCACGCGTCATCTTGAAATGGGCGCAATCCGGCGATGGCTTTTTAGGGAAAAAAGGCGAACGCACGGCCATTTCTAGTCCGGCAGCTTTGCGGCTTGTACACCGTTGGCGGGCCGAATCGGATGCAATCTTTGTAGGCACACGCACGGCAATACTAGACAATCCGCGTCTTGATGTGCGCAATTATTTTGGGAAAAGACCGCTCCGAATCGTCATGGATACGCAGGGGAAAATCCCGCTAAGCCATCACCTGTTTGATGATTCCACGGAGACATGGGTGTACGGAAATCCGCCAATCCCCGCTCATTTTCACCAAACCAGGTTTATCCCTTTCAAAGACAAAGTATTAATTGTCAACATTTTAGAAGACTTGAAACTCGACAACCGTGCCAGTTTGCTCGTAGAAGGCGGGGCAAATCTGTTGAACCAGTTTTTGGAAACCGGTTATTGGGATGAGATCCGGATACTCGAAAACAAACAGCGTTTGGGTGAAGGGGTGATCGCCCCAAGCTTTCCGGCATAGGCTGTTCTGAAATCGCAATTTCAA
>JANMME010000330.1:0-3180 GCA_031373015.1 Saprospiraceae bacterium | reverse complement strand
ACAATGGGGTGCCGACCTGCAGGGATTTCGATGTCGTAGCCGAACACAAATGCCGGCAGTTTCAAGGGTGATGACAACTCAAACCACGCAGCGCCCAACAGGCTGCGGATCGTGCCGGATACCATGCCCATGACAGGGAAGGAAGCCATTACCGCGCCGCTTTCCATAAGCGAGAGCTTTGCAAAAGCGCAACCTGCTGACTCTTGTGTGGCTTGCGGTGGCAGCCTCGCTTTTTCCATGATGGTCAGGCTGTACTTGTCGGGGCCTTCGAGCCGGGTTCTTACCCAGGCCGTGGGCTGTGTTTGTATTTTGTTTTGCCCGGTCAAGGGCGGCGTGTCGAAGTGTGTCATGCTGTTTTGTTTTTCTGATGAGACAAAGGTGAGGGTGCTGGTTTCTGGGATGTACCGACAGTTGAGCAGGTTTTTGAAGATTTTTTTGAAGGAAAAAAGGAGGTGTTATTTTCTTAAAATATTGATTTTCAGTTTTTTGTGGAGACGTGAGGTGTTCGCGGATGGAAAAGGCCTGCTGCCGGATTTAGCCCGCGTTCACGTCGTCTATGATTATCACTTTCTGGCATGAACCGTGTCGGACGGCGAGTGACCGTGAAAGGGCGCATTGAATGGGGCTTAGGAGCAGAGGAAGGTTGATGTTGTTCATAATGATTGAAATTTTGTTGTCGGCCTTCACCCCCGCCCGCCCCTGCCTGCCAAGCATTGGCGGGCAGGAAGGCTTGGCGGGCGTGAAGGTTTCGGCGGGTGAAAATGAAAGGTGATTTGATTTCTGTCACAAATGTCTGGGCGTCCGTCTGGGCGTATCCCGACAGGGGAGGAGCAAATACTGGCGAGAAACGAACTCTATTTGCTTTTTATCCAACGCAATAAAATATTGAAAACCAATGAATTGAGTAATGCCTCGATTGAAAAACAATGTTCGCTCTTGGGCTGGTTCTAACTTGTGGATGTCCGTGTTTTGCTATTATTTCAATAGAAAAACCGAAGAATAATGCTATAAAAGTGTTATAAATTTTGAGGGGTGCAGTTCAATTCTTCGCATTAAACCTCGTAGGTTTTTAAAACCTACGAGGTTTGCAGAAGAAGGCGAAGATTTGAAATGCACCCCTTTTGAGTGAGCCCGTGCCTTAACGTGGATAGAGGGAAGCTGGGTAAAACCGCAGGGCGGTAGAAGCACAAAATGCTTGGGAATATCCTCAAAAAAGTGTTATAGATTTTATGTTAGTGTCGCAGCAACCTTTGCTTCCATAACATCATTCGCCTCACCTTCTATCGTATGATCAAGGAACTTACAGAACTGGTCACCCTCGCCGAACAAGCCCTTCCCAATCACGAAGCATTGCTGACCCTCTTCTCGAAGAACAACCGCGACGTGCTCAAACTTTTCCACGCAGTGCAGGGAAATAGTTTCCGCACAGAAGCGGAGGCCATTGACAAAGCCAAGGTGGGGGAGCGCACCAAATTCAGGCAGGTGGCGAAAGACCTGCTGCGGTGTTTGGAGCAAATGGTCTTGATGATTGATTTTGACAAACAGGTGCTGGACGAACTTAACCACGCCCGCATCCGAGGATATCAATGGATGGCAACAGCCAAATCCTTGGCGCCGCTCGCATGCAAAAACGGGGCAAAGCGGGCAGCCGAAGCCCTGCTCAAGATTGGCCAGCAATATGCGCGTCCGGAATTTGTGGTGGAAGCCTCTAAAGTATTGATGGAATACGCTTCTGTTGCAAGCGACGATCCTGGAGAATTTGAACACCATCTCTCCGTTTATCAGGAGTATAGCCAATGGAGGCTTTTGGAAGAACGTATCCTCATAGAATTAAACAGGATTACATTGCCCTATATCAAGAAAAGGGCGCTGCAAGGCGAAAATGCAGCACTCGCGCTGCACTGCGTAATCGAGTTCGAGCCATTCGTGAATCTGATACCATCGCACGCTTTCCACATCGCTTTTTATAGCCTGAAATCCAAGATGTTTATGATGGGAGCACAGTATAAGGAGGCGGCCAAAACACACCACGAAGCCATTCAATATTTCATGACCCGACCTTATCCTTGCAACGCGGCGCTCAATATCTTCTATTACCTGGAAATCGCGAACTGCGTCTATCTGGCCCAATACGAACGGGGGAGAGATTGTTTCCAAAAAGCCCTCGACATGGCGCTCGTCGGGAGCGTCAATTGGTTCAACACCCTCGAACTCGGCTTCTACCTCCGCATGCACGAGCAGGATTGGGCCGGTGCTGCGGATGTGTATGCCATGGCCACCCGGCACAAACGTTTCAACGTGCTGCACGATGCCAAACGCGAAATTTGGCACATCCTGGCCGCCTATCTCTACATCATGCAGAAACTGACGGGCGCCACCATCCCCGAAGGTCTCGTGCCAAGGGTAAAAAGCAGCAAATTCCGCAACGACATCAAAGACTTCTCACACGACAAAATGGGCATGAACATCGCCATTTTAGCCGCCGAGGTGCTCCTGGATTTTGTAGAAGAAAAAGACGACGAACTCTGGGATCGCATCGCTGCGCTCGAAAAATACCGCGAGCGCTACCTGCGTAACAACCAGGACACCCACCGCTCGCAGCTTTTCATCAAAATACTGAGCATCTTGTCCAAGTACAATTACGATCGCAACAAATTCCTCGAAAAAGCCGAGCCGTACCTGGCCGAAATGCGCACCGCCCCCCTTCAACTCAGCAACCAGGCCCATGAACTGGAAATAGTGCCCTACGAAAAATTGGTGCTGGCCATCGCCGAGCAGATCAGTCGGCGATGGGGGCATAAGGGCGAAATGCCGGTATGGTTGAGGGCAAACGCGCCTAACGCCGGAAACTCCACTGTTTTATTGACAACCTGAATCGTCGGGAGAGAAAGGAAGTGCGACATGGGAATTGATATCCCAAAAGCGGAGACGGGGGCTACCGCGCAGCGGTTTTGTTCAACGTTTGCTTCCTTGCATACTGCAGCATTTAGCGAGCGGTTGGCAAGGAAGCCATAGTTGGGCGATTTATTTATTTCCCAAGTTGCTGGCGATGTTTTGAACTTCTGCAATCGAAAGCCCAGTAATTTCAGCGACAACCTCTATCGATAAACCTTTCTGTAGGGCATTCTCAGCAATTTCTTCCTCTCTACTTTTTACAGCCGACGTGATTTCCAATTTCAC
>JANMME010000327.1:0-7435 GCA_031373015.1 Saprospiraceae bacterium | reverse complement strand
GCATTGATATTACAGGTGCTGCTCCAAACTTTACGATCACCAACGTAGGTGATTTGAGCAATACCAACGAATTGCAAAACCTTGCCATCGCTGGCAACGTGCTGAGCATTACAAACGGCAATGCGGTCAACCTCCCTGTGGGCCCAACTTACACCGCAGGCGCTGGTATTAGCTTGGCTGGCAATGTTATTACCAATACGGGCGATTTGAGCAATACCAACGAGTTTCAGGAGCTTAAACTCAACGGTTCCATCCTAGAAATTACAAACGGCAATGACGTTGACCTCGCGCCACTATTGGGTATGGGCGGCGACGATTGGGGCAATGTGGCCAATGATATCTTCAATTCCAACACAGGAAACGTGCTCATTGGCACCAACGTGAACACGACCGGGAAACTCCAGGTAATAAACGGAGATGCAGCTAACGAAGCTGGTCGGTTTGTACAAACGGCTGGCACTACTGCGGGCGTTTTTGCGCAGGCCAGTGCCGGGCCAGGCGGATTCTTCACCTCTGATACAGGCCCCGCCCTTTTAACGGGTACTGGCAATGTAGGCATTGGCACTGCAGCCCCCGCCGCTCGCCTCCACATATTTGGCAATGGCGAGTCGGTCCGCTTGCAGGGCAATACACCAAGTATCGGGTTTGTGCCCAATGGCGTGATGGCTGGAGCGCCCGGTTATGCACGTTTGTCAAACTCCGTGATGGCCCTCGGCACCCAAGATATTACCAATGTCGCCCTACAACCCAACAATAAAAGCGCAGTGGTCGCAAACGGGCTCAATGGCTACGTCGGTATCGGGGAAGTCAACGGCACAGATGCAAGCCTCCGTGTGCTTCAAAAAGAAGGCGGTATCCTGTTGAACAACCAAAACAACGGCAACTTTTGGGAGTTCTCGGCAAGCCCTGTCAATGGCAACCTCGAACTTTTCAACAGTACCCTCGGCGGCGGTGTTCCGGCAGGCACTTTCACCGCAGCGGGGCTTTATATTCCCTCTGACCGTCGTTTGAAAACCGATATCGAGGCCATTTCGACTGGTATTTTGGCAAAATTGATGCAACTCAAACCATACACTTATCGGTATAAAGCAGAAGCAGCCGATGCCCAACATTCGCTCGGCTTTTTGGCACAAGACGTACAAACGGTGTTCCCAGAACTGGTTGGGCAAAGCATTGACCGTTTCGGCAAAAAAGGCTATTTGTCTATCAATTACGGCGGCTTTGGCGTATTAGCCATAAAGGCGATTCAAGAGCAGCAAGCAGAAATGGAGGGTTTGAAAAAAGAGAATGCTGAACTCCGCAGCAAAACTGAATCGCTCGAAGCGCGGCTGTTGCACCTCGAGAAATTGGTGGGAAACAAGTAATCAATTTACGATTTTGGAATTACGATTTACGATTATTTCGATCCGAAGAAGGAATGATTCATGCCTTTTTCGGATCAAAAATAATCGTAAATCGTAGTAACTGTTTAGGATGGGCCACGGATGACACAGATTAGACACGGATTTTTACAGATTTATGGATGAATGCAAAAAAAAATGTGCAAATCCGTGTCTAAACTGTGTCATCCGTGGCCTATCCTAAACAGTTACAAATCGTAAATCCAAAATCGCAAATCCCATCATCCACCACTTCTCAAATTCACCACAATCCCGTTCCTTTCTGGGTCTTCAAACATTTTTTTGCGGATGCCCAATGCCTCGCGTTCACGGGTATTCAAACATTTCGGCGGGTGGGCCAAAATATGGGCCAATTCTTCCAAAATCTTTTCTTGAGGCTGCCAATAGCGTATGCTTTTGCTAAAGATGTCCTCTGAAATCTCATCTTTGAAGGTTTCTAATGGTTGCGCAAAAAGAGGCCCGGCTCGCATTGCAAGGTCTATTTGCTGGAGCATTTTCAGATGCTGTCCCGTGCCGAGTTGGCTCGCTGATTCAGCATCAGAAAGTTGAAACTTCCAGGCGGGAAAAAACGATTCAATGCTATCTTGCGGAAAAGCCATTAGACAAGTTTGGAAAAAAGCATCATCCTGCAAACCGTTTGTTTTCAATGATTTCTGTTGCCAAATACCAAAGTTGGCAAAGAGATATGGCCGGTTGCCCACCCCTACTTTTTGGAATAAAAACCCTGCCAACACCTCGTTCAGCCAATCAAACTGTAATTGAAACCCACTTTCCGGGCGTCGCATTAGCATGGTCAAAAACGTGTCGCGCAACGTGTTGGATTCTCGCCAAGCGTTGGCCAACTCCTCCTCCGTCTCCAAATTTGTGAGCGCTTGCAGCAAAACATTGCGACGCGCGGCCAACCCTTTTCCAAAATAACAGGCAAGCCGTTTTTGCAGCAGCCAGTCTTCGCGCTTCTGGATAGGCCTCAAAGCCGAGGCAAGCACCCAGCCTTTTTCATTTTCTGGTGTTTCAACCATTATCCAAGGGGCTTGATATAAATGGTCGCCAACCGCCATTTGAGATTCGAATCGGCTCACTTCACCTAGATCTGCCAAGGTTTGCCCCCTTTGAAGCGAAGCCATTTCGCGACTTTTTTCACTGGGTTCGGCACGCAATGAGGCTTGCCCTGTGCTGACAATAAGTTGGTGCTCAGGAGCTTGGCTGTTTTTACAAAAAGGTAACAGGAACAGCAAGGGTAAAATTTTCCAATCGAAATGCAGCATACCAAGTAAGTTTACGCACAAAACTACTGTAGCCTTCTCGCATGAAACGCTCCCAATTCTTCTCTACACTCGTCCTCTTCATTTTTTCGGTTCAAATCCTGCATTCGCAAATTGTCGACAATTTCACTGACGGGAATTTTGATCAAAACCCAACTTGGACAGGCGATGTTGCTAATTTCAAAATCAACGCCGCTGGCGAACTGCAACTCAATGCCTTTGGGGCCGGACAAGCAGCACTTATTGTAGCCGGAAATATTCCTGACAGCACGGTTTGGGATTTTGAGGTCCGTCTCGCTTTTGATCCTTCTGGGTCAAATTTGGTGCGGGTTTTCCTCCAAATAGACCAGGCCGACCTTGCTACTGCCAACGGCTACTACATTGAGATGGGTGAGACGGGGAGTGCCGATGCCATCCGTTTTTTCCGGCAAGATGCCGCGACAAAAACGCAGTTGGCTGCCGGACAGGCCGGTCTTGCGACGAATTCCCCCAATCTTCATATCCGCGTAAAACGCACGACTTCAGGCGATTGGTCGCTAGAAGCCGCCACGGTTGGTGCTGCCTTGCAGCCACAATTCGCCCTGTCTGAAACAAGCTGGGCAGGAGGCGCAAACCGTTTTTTTGGCGTTCAATGTGTCTACACCTCTTCCAATGCGACCAAATTTTTCTTTGACAACATCAATATCCGCCCCGATGTACCCGACACGCAGCCGCCGTTGCTGCTCTCAGCAAAAGGAGACAGTGTAAAACAAGTGTCTGCGGTTTTTGACGAGGACCTGGAAACCCTTTCAGCAGAAAATCCCGCCAATTATTCCATAAATAAGGGCATTGGCCAGCCGCTATCGGCCTTGCTTTCTGCCAACAAAAGAACGGTGGTATTGACGCTCCAAAACTCCCTTTCGACGGGCAATTACACCTTACAAACTTCAGGCGTGAAGGACGTGTTGGGAAATGTTAGCACAGCACAAACCGCAGATTTTCAGTTCATTAAAGTGGAAGTCGGTGAAGAATTCGACATCCTCATCAACGAAATCATGGCCGACCCAACGCCTTCCCGTGGCCTTCCGGAATTGGAATGGGTCGAAATTTACAACCGGTCCAACAAGGTTTTCGATCTCGCCAATTTCCGCTTTGCCGACGGCAGCAGCAGCGCGCTCCCACTTCCCAATTATGCGCTACAGCCCGGAGCGTTTGCTGTACTCACAGCCAATGCCAATGTTGATACCCTACAAGACTACGCTGTCAACAGCAACGTGCTGGGTATTGGCATCAGCAGTGCAGCGCTCAATAACGACGGCGACGTGCTCACGCTGAGTGATGCTTCGGGCAAAATCATTGACCGAGTGGCTTATGGTGGCAGCTGTAATGCCTCCACAGCCGATTACGAAGGCATTTCTCGGGAACGCATCAACCCGAACTTGCCTTGCCTTGGCATGGAAAACTGGCAAGCCTGTCCTGAAGACATCGGTGCCACGCTTGGACGTCAAAACGCATCTTACTCCACCTCACCCGACGTGACAACGCCCAGTCTCAGTTATGCATATCCTGAGTCAAAAACCTCAATTTTGCTCACTTTTAGCAAAGGCTTAGACAGGCTAAGCGTAGAAAACCCGACGGCCTACCAATTCAGCCCACCACGAGACATCATCTCAGCAAAACAACTTACCGATGATCATAGCCGGGTGCGCCTCACCCTGAGCGAGCCCTTGGAACCTGCTATAATATACATAATTACGCTTGGGAATGGACTGGCTGATTGCAGTGGAAACACTATCTCCAACACAGACACAACGTATGTCGGCTTGCCCGAAAAGCCTGAATACCAGGATATTATATTGAGTGAAATCCTGTTTAACCCAAAGCCAGGTGGTGCGCGTTACGTTGAGTTTTACAACCGCAGCCAAAAAATATTTGATTGGTCGGAGTTCTTTTTGAGAGATACATCCCCTGCAATTAGCATCTTTCCAAAACGACTTTTTTTGCCGGGGATCTATCACGTTTTCAGCAGTGATCCTACCGACATCCGAAGCCGCTACCAAAATATCTTCACAGGGCGCGTGCTTTGCCAAAGCCTGCCATCCCTTGATGACAACATGGATTTAATCAAGTTATATTGGGCTGGAGGAGGAAAAACGGTGACCTTGGATTCTTTTTTTTATCGCCGTGAAATGCACAATGCCCTGCTCTTGACTTCCGAAAAAGAAGGCGTAGCGCTTGAACGCATCCGGATTGACGGCCCAACGCAGTCCGCCGCCAACTGGACCTCTGCCTCTCCACTCATAACAGGCGCCGCTGGCACCCCTACCCTGCCCAACTCTCAATCCCTCCCAACGGCTGACAATACAAATGACCAGCTTATCTCCATACCCATCGCCCGGCTTTCACCCGAAGACGGAGATGGCCGCGAAGACTTCCTGGATATCTTCTACAAATTGCCAAAAGAGGGCTATGCAGCCAGTATGACCATTTTTGATTCCGATGGAAACCTGATCAAAAGCCTTGTGCGTCAAAATCTGATTGGAACGGAAGGCTCTTTTCGCTGGGATGGCGATACGGATGCTGGTGAAGGCGTAAAAGCTCGACCAGGCATCCACTTGCTTTACTTTGAGGTATTTAGCCCCGATGCTGAGGTTAAACGGATCAAAAAAGCGGTGGCCGTGCTGGGGAAGTTTTGAAGTTATTTGAGGCTTAAGTAAATGAGCGCAATTAGTTTATATAAAACACATAGGCACAGTAGGACACATAGTGCTGAAATTCACGAGCCTATGTGCTCTATGTGCCTATGTGTTAAATTGGAACCCCTACTACTTCTAGCAATTTAAAAGGTAATAAACCACTCCAGCCCCCAAGCCAATCAGCAATAAAAGTGGCCAAAACCATCCCATACCTGCTTTGGATTTAGCGTCACCAAAATTGTTACCGCGATCCACGTTTGCCATGCCCAACAATGAGCCAACACCTGCCGGGAGCAGACTAATGATGCTGTTTCTTTGGCTGAGCAAGTGACTTACCAGACTGAAGGCGTTGAGTCCTTCTTCTTTGATTTTTTTACTGAGCAAACCCATCACAAGCGGTCCTGCGAGGCCCAACAGCGACGAAACAGTAGACTGCTTCACCCCAGAAAATGAAGCCACTGCATTGGTAATAGCGGGGATCTTTGCGCCGAAAATAGTGCCGAGCAATTGACCCGAAACACCATTGGGATCATGCTGCGACAAGTTTCCACTGTCTAGCAGACTTCCAAGCTTATTCAGAATAGCGGGATCAAAATTGCGAAGGCTGTCGAATATATTGCCTATCTCGTGGGAGTCGCCACTTTTTTCAAGCAGACCCGCCAAAATAGTAGGGCCAAGGCTGCTGGTAGCTTTGTAGATGCCGATTTCGTTTTCGCCATAGATTCTGGCGGCTTCGCTGAGGAGCTCAGGGCTGATGTGCTCTTTCAGGGATTCAAGGATGTTTGACATCTGTGTGTTGGAAATATGGATAGGATTAAGAGCATATAAAGGCCGCCTGAGACGAGCTTATTCAAGAAAGTGTGGCTGGCACACTTTTCTGACGGATGCATGAACAAGCTTAGGTACTTAAAGTTTCGCTGTTTGCTCAATGCCACTGCCTTCGGCGTAACAATTCTATTTTTGGGTCAAATTTTCTGCCCATGTCGCGCACATTGCTCCTGCTGGTTACCCTTGTTTTCATTTTTTCCTGCAATAACTCTAGATCACCAACGGAGACACGCAGGGCTTTCAGATACAACCAACACAATCCAATTACCTCGCTGGACCCGGCTTTTTCCCGTACCCAAAACAATATCTGGGCAGTGGATTGTCTGTTCAACGGTCTCGTACAATTGGATGACAGTTTGAACGTAAAACCTTGTATTGCAAACCATTGGAGTATTTCAAATGACGGATTGACGTATCGTTTTTTCTTGCGCGACGACGTTTATTTTCACGATGACCCTGCATTTCCCAACGGCGGCAAAGGCCGAAAAATGGTGGCCTCAGATGCTGTGTACAGTTTCCAACGGCTGCTCGACGAAACTTGGCCCAAACCTGGCTCCTGGATTTTTAAAGGCCGTGTGGCTTCCGATTCAGCATTTGTGGACGAAAGCGATTCGGTGTTTGTCCTGCGCCTCGCAACTCCTTTTCAGCCCATGTTGCAAATCCTAACCATGCAATATGCCAGCATTGTGCCACGCGAGGTCTGCGAATTTTGGGGGCGCGATTTCCGCCGCCATCCGGTTGGTACCGGCCCCTTCCGTTTTAAAGTATGGGCAGAAAATCAGGCGCTCGTACTGTTGAAAAACCAACATTATTTTGAGCGAGACAGCGCAGGCACTCGCCTACCCTACCTGGATGCTGTAAAAACCAGTTTTATCGGCGATCGAAAAACGGCGTTTCTGGAATTCAAGAAGGGAAACCTCGATTACTTTTTTGGACTTGAAAGCTCGTACATCAATGAACTTCTTACACCTGATGGCGAACTCCAGCCCTCGCTTCACGAGCAGTTTTATTTTTTGAAAAATCCGTATTTGAATTCGGAATATTTGGGGATACGTATTGAGGGGGTGACTTCAAGTCACCCCCTCAATCAAACCCCCAATCCACTGCAAATCAAAAAGATACGCCAGGCCCTGAATTATGGATTCGACCGCACCCAACTGCTCCGCACCCTGCGCAACAACGTCGGCAAACCCGCCACTTCGGGCTTTGCCCCCCGCGGTTTGCCTTCCTTTGACAATGCCAGTGTGCCAGGCTATCGCTATGATCCAAC
>JANMME010000142.1:0-2650 GCA_031373015.1 Saprospiraceae bacterium | reverse complement strand
GGTGAAATTTTACGGGAGGAAGGAAATTTATGTGGCGGATGTGGAGAGATTGGTTTAAGGAATTTCTCAACTGTTACCAACGTAACATCCTAAGCTTCGTGCCCCCCGCACCTTTGTCCCGAAAGTGGTGATTGGAGGATTGGTGGTAGGTTGATCGGTGATCAATCAATCACCGATCAACCAATAAACAAATCACCGAATCAATATGAAATTCGATATCATCATCATCGGCACCGGGGCGGGTGGCGGCACCTTGGCTTACAAACTTGCCCCCACCGGGAAACGCATCCTCATCCTGGAGCGAGGCGATTTTTTGCCCAAAGAAAAAGAAAACTGGGATCCCCTCGCAGTAGCCCAGGGCCGCTACAAAACCACTGAAATGTGGCGCGATGCCGACCAAAAAACATTCTCGCCTTATCAGCATTACTGGGTGGGCGGAAACACCAAAATGTACGGAGGCGCGCTGCTCCGGCTTCGCGAAAGCGATTTCGAGGCTACCCGGCACTTTGACGGCATTTCACCCGAATGGCCGCTCAAATACCAGGATTTCGCTCCTTGGTACGACGAGGCAGAGGCACTTTATGCGGTACATGGCACACGCGGGCTTGACCCAACCGAGCCACCTTCAAGCACTGATTATCCCTTTCCAGCACTGCCTTTCGAGTCGCGCATGACTGAAATTGCAGCGCAAATTCGCGGCCTGGGATTCAACCCTGCACCTATTCCGCTCGCCATCCGATTGCCACAGGACTTGAACGGTCGGCAAAGCGACCAGGTCCAGGTTGAACTTTATGATGGCTACCCCGATCCTACTGGCGCCAAAGCTGACAGTCATGTGGTGGGCATACAGGGTGCCTTGCAATTCCCCAATGTCAGCTTGCTGCGCAATCGCAAAGCCCTCAGAATCAACACGGACACTTCAGGAAAACGAGCTGAAAGCGTCACCGTCCTGCACGAAGGCAAGGAAGAAGTCTATAACGCCGACACCATTGTAGTGGCTTGCGGTGCTATCAATTCCGCAGCACTGTTGCTCCAGTCTGCCAACGAAAAGCACCCGAATGGCCTGGCCAACAGCAGCGGCCAAGTGGGGCGCAATTTGATGATCCACAACAACGGTATCGTCTTGGCTTATTCAGCCAAGCCCAACCCTTCTGCTTTTCAGAAAGCCATCCTTATCCCTGATTTTTATCACGGTGCAAAAGACAGTGAATTCCCGCTGGGCGCCATCCAAAACATGGGCAAAGCCGACCCACTATTACTGGCCGATGCTGTGGGTGATGACCTTGGCAAAGAAGGCAAGGACGCTGCCCACTTTGCGGGGCATATCGTTGACTACTTTATTACTGCCGAAGATTTGCCGCGTACAGAGAATCGGGTAATGGTGAATGCTGAGGGAGATATTCAATTGAATTACACGCAGAACAACCTCGAAGCCTACCGCCGTTTGCGTGAAAAACTCATCCACATTATGGATCAGGTCGCTGAAAATGAAGGTGTTGGCGGAACCACTCGATACTACGGTTTCAAACTTGGCATTGGAGGCGTGAGCCACCAGAATGGCACCTGCCGTTTCGGTGATGATCTGCGGACTTCAGTCCTGGACCGAAATTGCAAGGCGCACGATCTGGACAATCTGTATGTCGTTGACACTTCTTTCTTTCCTTCTTCTGGTGCTGTGAACCCATCCTTAACGGCTATGGCGAATGCATTGAGGGTAGGGGAGCATCTGGCGAAACTATAACCCATTAATTCTCGGTTTGCACGGGCAAGCGCATCGCGAGGGTCTTACGCCCCCGCGAAATAGGCCGTGAAACAACCCGTATTCAACTCTAACATTATGAAAGTAATATTTAAATCAGCCATTCTGCTGTTGTTTTTTTGCCATTCCACCCTTGTTTTTTGCCAAAAAGCCACGGCAGTTAGCGCCGTCAGCATCACGGTGAATGACCTTGATCGAGAGGTCGATTTTTTTGTCCAAAATCTTGATTTTAAAAAGATTAAAGAAGAAACCCATTCTGGGGAAGCCGTCGCCAAACTCTTTGGCCTGGCTGAAAAAACGGCCACTGTCAGGATTGCCACCCTGCAACTTGGGCAGGAACAGATTCAATTGATGGATTTTGAAGGAACAGCGGATGGCCGACCAGTTCCGGCAGACACCAGAAGCAACGATTTGTGGTTCCAACACATTGCCATTGTGGTAAGCGATATGGACGCAGCGTATCAGAGACTTTTGAAAAACAAGGTACAGCATGTTTCCACTTTCCCGGAAACATTGCCAGAATATTTGCCCAATGCTGCAGGGATTCGAGCTTTTTACTTCCGCGACCCGGAAGGGCATAACCTCGAACTAATCTGGTTCCCGCCAGGCAAAGGGAATCCTAAATGGAAGTCGCCCAGTACCGTTCAAGTCGCTTCTGTATTTTTAGGCATTGACCATACGGCTATTGCCATTTTTGACACAGATCGGAGCATGGCTTTTTACCGTGATGCATTGGGGCTGGTTTGGGGTGGGCACTCCGAAAATTATGGCCCGGAACAGGAACACCTGAATCAGGTATTCGGCGCTCGACTCGACATCAATGGATTGCATGCAGACGCAGGTTTTGGCGTGGAATTCCTGCGTTATATCACCCCTCCCGGGGGGCGGGCC
>JANMME010000702.1:0-5315 GCA_031373015.1 Saprospiraceae bacterium | reverse complement strand
TTCTCCTTCGGTTGGACAGGCAGTGCCAAACACTGGCAACGTTGGGAAGCACTTTCGCTGGTTTTGGCGGGCATTTCTACTCCGCTGGTGCTTTCGGTACACACCATCGTGTCGTTCGACTTCGCAACCTCTGTCATACCTGGTTGGCACACAACGATTTTTCCGCCTTATTTTGTGGCTGGGGCCGTGTTTTCTGGTTTTGCGATGGTTCAGACATTGATGGTGATTACACGGAAAGTGTTGAAACTGGAGCAATACATCACGATTAACCACGTGGAGTCCATGAACAAGGTGATTGTGCTCACGGGCACGATAGTGGGCGTGGCTTATTTGACGGAGTTGTTCATTGCCTGGTATTCTGGCTACATTTATGAGCAATTCGCTTTCTACAACCGCGTGTTTGGTATTTACTGGTGGGCATATTTTGGGATGATGTTCTGCAACGTGGTCAGCCCGCAGGTGTTCTGGTCGCGCAAAATTCGCCGCAGCCTCTGGTGGACCTTCTTCCTTTCTATCGTCATCAATGTAGGCATGTGGTTCGAGCGTTTCGTGATCATTGCAACCACTTTGGCACGCGACTTTTTGCCTTCCTCGTGGAGCTATTACCGTCCCACTTGGGTCGAAATCAGCCTCTTCACGGGTACGCTTGGATTGTTTTTCTTCTGTTATTTAATCTTCTGCCGCCTAGCCCCTGTGGTCGCTATTGCAGAGGTGAAAGCGATTTTGAAAGTTGCGGGCGATCAGTATATTGGCCCTGATGCGAAGCATGGGCAGGGTGAAAAAGTTCATCACCAGCATTAAATCGTCCGGAATCACTAATCACTTAACACTTACCATTTAAGAATAATGGCTGCTGAAAATACAAAAGTCCTTTACGGGATTTACAACGACGAAGAAGACCTGAAAGGTGCGGTCAAAGCCGCCAACGCAGCGCACTTGGACATCATGGACGTGTTCTCTCCGTTTCCGGTGCATGGCCTCGACCCTTTACTGGGCCTGAAGGAAAGCCGCTTGCACTACCTTGGTTTCGTTTATGGGGCCATTGGTGCATCGTTCGGCTTTTTGGCTATGACTTGGATTTTCACGAGTGATTGGCCCACGATGTACGGCGGTAAACCATACTGGTCTGTGCCAGCCTTCATACCCATCACTTTCGAGATGACTGTGTTGTTCGCCGCTTGGGGCATGACCATCACCTTTTACACCATTTGCGGGATGTGGCCCGGGGTAAAAGCCAAAATGCTCGACCACCGCACAACGGATGACAAGTTTTGTATCGCTTTCGACGTGACTAGTGCGTCAGACAGTACGGTTGACAACATTAAAGGCTTTTTCAAAAACACCCAGGCAGAAGAGGTGAATGAGAAAACAATGTGATTCAATGGGTTATTTGAGGAGGTGTTGATTTGGTGATGGACCACGGCTTGGCATTACCACATAGAGTGCTCCCAAATCACCAAATCACCAAATCCACAAATCACCAAATCCACAAATACAACGAATCAACAAGAATTATGAAATACGCAATTGGCGCGATTCTCGGTGTGGCTCTTTTTGCTTGGCTCTTTTCCGTCTGTTCACCAGCCGGTAAAAACAAGACAGGCCATGAGTATATGCCGGATATGTACCACCCGGTTAGCTACGAAGCAAACCAGTATAGTGCATACCACTGGAACCACTGGGAAGACGCAAAGTATGGCCAAACTTTTAGCAAGGCCCAGCTTTCCCAGCCTCGTGGAAAAGTGAACGGCAGCGTGCCACGCGGCTACACGGGCGTTTACTACACAGATGCCTCTGCACTTGACATAATCCGGGGCAAAAACGCCCCCAATGCCATTGCTGCTCAAGTAAATGGAGAAGCACCTTTTACTTATACCAACACGGAGGAACAGCGTTTGAAATGTGAGAAGGAGATGGCGAACAACCCATTCCCGATCACCAAAGAAGGGCTTGACCGCGCCAAACCATTGTACGAGGTATACTGTGGTGTTTGTCACGGCGTGAAAGGCGACGGCCAGGGGGTGCTTGTGACGGTGCCAGATGCCAAATATCCCGCTGCTCCGAAAAACCTTTTGGGCGATGATATGATCGGTTCTGGCAACGGCCGCTACTACTTCGCCATGGTTTACGGCAAAAACGTGATGGGTGACTATACCGACAAACTCTCTTACGAAGAGCGTTGGCAAGTGATTCACTACATTCGTTCGCTGCAAGCCAAAAGTAAAAACCTTGACTACAGCGAAAAAGCCAACTCGCTCAGCAACATAGAAAAACCAGCTAAAGGTGAAGCCACAGGGCCTGGGCGTGCTGCGCCTGCCGCACCAGCACCTGCTGCTCCGGCCGGAAAATAGATTTGACAACTTTTTAAAAGTTGTCAAATCTCGATAACTCAACCCTTTGAATCATCGAACCAATTTTTTTGAACATAACTCGGCTCTGCCCGACCTAGCGATATGAACCTGAATACACAATTTGTATTTGAACGCAAAACCAGAACGCTGCTGATCGGCGGTATGGTTTTGGGCGCTCTGTGCCTCGGGCTCACGTACTTCAACGACGATGAGTACCACAAACGATTCTGGACTAACTGGCTGCACAATTCCGTGTTTTTCACGGGGATTGCATTCACGTCCATGTTTTTCCTTTCTGCGCAGATTACAGCATTTGCGGGATGGAACTCTGTGGTTAGGCGACCATGGGAAGCCATGAGCCAGTTCATGTGGGTCGGCCTGATTCTCATGGGGGTCATCGCTTTGGGGGTATGGGGCCATTTCCATCACCTGTACCACTGGAACAGCCTCGACATCAATATCACTGACCCTGAGGCCCCGCATTATGATCGCGTCCTTGCAGGCAAAAAGGGTTTCCTCAACCCGGTTTGGTTCACCGTTGGCACCATAGGTTTTCTGCTTATTTGGTACTATTGGGCAAAAAACCTGCGCCAAGCATCGGTGGATCAGGATACGATGGAAACCAGTGATTTCAAGTACTACAAAAAGCAGCGCAAATGGGCGGCGTCGTTCCTTCCATTGGGTGGTTTTTTGAGCACGGTGTTCCTGTGGCAATCGGTTATGTCTGTTGACCCCCATTGGTACAGCACCATGTTTGCTTGGTACTCCATGATTTCGATGTGGCTTGGTTCTTTGGCGATGACGATTATACTTATCATCTACCTGAAATCGCTGGGTTATCTTGAATATGTGAATCAAAATCACTTGCACGATATTGGCAAGTTCTTGTTTGGCATATCGGTTTTTTGGATGTACCTCTGGTTCGACCAATTTATGTTAATTTGGTATGCCAACAATGGCGAGGAGACGATTTACTTCAATGAACGGATGACGCACTATCCCGTGCTTTTCTGGGGCAACCTGATCCTGAACTTCGTCACGCCCTTCCTTATATTGATGCGCAACGACACCAAGCGCAAGTTCGGCACCATGTTTTTCGTAGCCATCATCGTTTTATTTGGCCACTGGTGGGATTATTTCTACATGATCAAGCCCGGAGCGCGTATTGCGGCACATGAGGCGAAAGAACTTTCTGAAGGCAAACACGGTGGCAGCCAAAGCAGCGTCGCCCCCGCCTCCGTTGAAACTACGGCGGGTGAACCGGCCTCCGTTGAAACTAAAGCGGATGAACCCGCCTCCGTTGAAACTACGGCGGGTAAAGAAAATAACGATGCCCCAAAACCTGCGGAAGCGTCTGCCCATGAAGGCAAACCCGAAGGTCAGGAAGGAATGGCGCACCTTGAAGAACCACCCGGCGGCACCGAACACCCTGATAGCGAACAGAAGACGGAAGAACACCCCGCCTCCGTTGAAACTGCTGCGGGTAAATCAGCCGAAGCCACAACTGCTGCTGACGAACATGGCGGTGAAGGCCACGGCGAAGAAGGGCATCAGCATGACGAATCCAAGGCCTTCAAATTGGGTTACACCATCCCGGGTTTGGAAGAAATTGGCGTATTGATCGGCTTTTTGAGTTTGTTCCTTTTCTTCTTTTTCAACCAACTTTCAAAAGTATCGCTTGTTCCAATGAAAGATCCTTTTCTGGAAGAAAGCCTCCACCACGATACCGGAGCGCTCATTGAAGGAGAAGGCGGCGGGCATCACTAATAGTTTAGATGGTTTGATGGTTTAGTGTTCGTATCCTAAACCCTCAAACCCCCAAACCCCCAAACCCTCAAACCCTCTAAACCTAATAAAAAGAAATACATAGCAATGACTTCGATAATCATACTATTCTGCATCATCCTGATCACCATTGTTATGGTGCAAATCGGGAAAGTTTATGAACTGACCAACGTCATTAAAGGCGAACGGCAGGTACTGCGCGACAACAGCAAGTGGAATGGCTGGTTCTCGCTCGGTTTTATGGTGTTGTTCCTCGGTGGCGTGTTCTGGTCGGCTTGGGACTACAAAAACGTGATGCTTGGCTACGGCCCACATGAATCAGCCTCCGAGCATGGCAAACTTCTGGACGATATTTTCCTCGTCACCCTGGTGCTCACGGGGATTGTGTTTGTGCTGACCCATATCGCACTGTTCTGGTTTTGCTATAAATACCGATACCAGGAAGGCCGTAAGGCAAAGTTCATCCCGCATGATAACCGCCTCGAAATTTGGTGGACGGCGATTCCGGCCGTGGTGATGACAATACTGGTAGTGCGTGGCCTGAATGCCTGGAATACGGTAATGGCCGACGTAAAAGAGGGCGAAGACTACATGGAGATCGAAGCCACCGCTCAGCAGTTTGGCTGGACACTTCGCTACCCGGGCGCTGATGGCAAAATCGGCACAAGAGACTACAAAAAGACTACGGGTGCTAACACGCTCGGCATGGACTTTACCGATCCAAAAGGTTGGGACGACTTTATTCCTGGCCAGGAGTTTTATTTCCCGGTTGGCAAGAAAATTCGAGTTCGTATCCTTGCCAAGGACGTGCTGCACAACTTTTACCTCCCCCAATTCCGCGTAAAAATGGACGCGATCCCGGGGCTTCCGACTTACTTCGTATTTACCCCAACCAAAACTACTGCCGATTACCGCAAGGAGTTGCGCAAATATCCTGAATACAACCAGCCCTTCGATCCGGCAGACCCTACCGGCCCGAAACGCTGGGAGAAGTTTGATTACGAACTGGCGTGTGCGGAACTCTGTGGCAAAGGCCACTATTCCATGCGCCGGGTGATGAAAATCGTTTCACAAGGGGAATACGACGCTTGGGTAAAACAACAAAAGTCGTTTTACTTGTCAGAGATGCGCGGGAAACCAGAAGACCCGAACAAAGACAAGGTGCTCGACATCGAAGTG
>JANMME010000084.1:0-2770 GCA_031373015.1 Saprospiraceae bacterium | reverse complement strand
AGCGAGGATTGATGTTCCTGTTCAAAAGCAGGCTGAAATACTGGAATCCTTTGTAATGGCTTTTGAAAAATCTGCCACCGGTGCCAATTTAAATATTGTATGGGATAATCTCCGGGTAAGTGTCCCCATTCAATTTTAGTAAACTCAATTTATTAATACGTTTCCCGTCAATACAGACGGGATTTTTTTGATATTTACAAAATATGTGTGGCATTGCTGGTATACTCAATAACCATTCTTCAAAAAGCATTGACGATAAGCCGGTGCTTTTAAAGAATATTAAAACCATGACGGATGTACTGGCTCATCGTGGGCCCGATGGTGAAGGCCATTGGATAAATGAAGCAGGTTCGGTTGCCATTGGCCACAGAAGGCTTGCCATTATTGATCTGAGCGATGCAGCGGCACAGCCCATGCAGCGTTCTCTTTTTTCTTCCATTGAAGGTGACGAAAAAAGATACACCATTACTTACAATGGCGAGATTTACAACTACCTGGAATTAAAAGACGAATTACAAAATAATGGTTACCGGTTTCATTCAAAATCTGATACGGAAGTGATTTTAGCGGCGTTTGATTGCTGGGAAGAAGAGTGCTTGCAAAAAATGGACGGCATGTTTGCATTTGCTATCTGGGATGCCAAAAAGCAAACACTTTTTGCGGCACGTGACCGGTTAGGTGAAAAGCCATTTTACTATTACCAGGATAGTGGCCATTTTATGTTTGCCAGCGAAATGAAAGCTTTATGGTCTGTGGGGGTGGCAAAAATACCAGACGAAAAAATGTTACTGAATTACCTGGCGTTGGGCTATGTGCAAAATGGGCATGAATATGTTGAACACTGGTCGGCAATAGTTGCACCAAAATGCACGCCTGGCCGAACCGGCGTACGCGTGCAGAGCTAAAATCACGCCGCAGGTCTTTCAAGAAGCTCGTGAATGCCAGGGCGAAGCCTGGCAGAGCTACGGCCCGGCAAACCGCCGAGAGAGTCTGAACCGGCGCCTCAGAAAGATACTCCGGAATGTACCTAACAGGAGCCACTACCGCATGCTCTGACATTGAGGCGTCAGAATAAGGCTTCCTCAGAGAGAACAAGTTGAAGAAAATGCCCCGACACTCAAGCGCCGCCAGTTCTCTCGACACAAACGTCTCGGACAATCGGGGGAACCCCTTGACAACGATCGCAAGTGTATCACTCCTCATCACCGGTTAGATCTCGTGCCAGCGGCAGAAAGCCATTGGGCACATTGCGCAACGACTTTGTCCAACCCTGCCAACATATCGGGCGGCGCATTCGCAGAGGGTAGTGGTTGGTTTGGGAGTTGGTGCAGCGCGTGGATCAATCGTTCCAAATTGACTGGCTCCTGCTCATTTGGTTCTGGAACCCAGCGAGCCAAACCAAGACGTTCGGCGGCTTGCGCCCTAATGGTCTGCTCTAGTCTTGGTGCTTTGCGCGGAACCAGCAACGCACGCTTGTCGAATGAAAGGACTTCACAAAAAGTATTGTACCCCCCCATCGAAACGACTGAAGAGCAGTCTGCCATAAGGTGCTCCATTCGAGGTTCAAAGGTAATGCATCTCAGTTTGGATATTTGAGCCGCGCGACTTTCGAATGACTGCCGAGCTTCACCAAGCATAAAGGGTCCCGGGACCATGAGCGCTGGCGGTAGGCTGCTTCCACATTTTTCATAAGCTTGCAAAACCCATTCGATGAGCGCCTCGCCGTCTCCCCCACCGCCTGTAGTCACCAAGATACGGTCCCTCAGGTCCGGCACATCGCACGCCGCTTTTGTCGATGGTCGGCTGCGTTTGAGATAACCTGTATAGAGAGTTTTCCGGTGAGCTTCATCGGAGAGGCCGATCCCCTGCAGCGGGTCATAAACGGCTCGCAGCCCGTAGACTAGAATTGAGTCAAAGAGATTTTCAATCGCAGGAATGACATTTTTACGGTCCCACTCTGCTGCCAACGCTTGCGGTTCGTCGAGCACATCACGCAAGCCCAGCACGAGGTGTGTTCCTCGCTGCTTGAGAGACTCGAGTGTGCCCTCCAATTCACCGCGTAGCCCAAGAGGCTCTTTGTCGACAATGAAAACGTCCGGGTCGAAGCTAAGTGCGGCCTCTCGGATAAGAGTTGCCCGTAGCGCTGTCGTCTGATGTATGGAGCCATGCTTCCCCAGTGGAACATAGTCGCCACTTCGCAACTTTATGACACTGGGCACTCGAATGAAGTCCACGCGAGTTTTAAAGTCGAAACTCCCAATTATGGGAGAGCCGGAAACAATCAGGACTTTTAGCTTTGGAAACGCCTCTGCCAAAGCATGAGCGATCGTTCGGCAGCGACGGATATGCCCCAACCCAAAGCTGTCATGGCTGTAAATTAGAACTCGTCGTGACGTCCTGAAAATGGTTAAACCCCTTTTGAAGCCGGGTGATACAGACAGTTGTCCAAATTTTGGAAAAGAACTCTAAATGCGGAACAGCATGGCTTGTTTTGAACAATGGTTCTAAATTTGCGATTGATTCTTGCGAAACCCAATGGCGAACCAGCAAACCCTCTACCAGTATATTTGGAAACACTCGCGCCGCGAGCAATTGGTGATTCTGGCCATAGCTCTGATTGCTCAGCCATTTTACTTTCTTACGCTATCGCTGCCGAAGCTGATAATCAACGGTCCCATCAACGGTTCAGGATTTACGCAACAAAACGATACCCAAAGTTTTTTGCGCTTCGTACTAGAGTTTCCTGAGTCATTCCCAAGCTGGTTGGCGG
>JANMME010000029.1:0-2286 GCA_031373015.1 Saprospiraceae bacterium | reverse complement strand
TTTCAGAGAAAAATCGCGTGAATATATTGCCGACCCTAACGAACCGTCTATCACTTTGCGGAATCAGCCGTTTGTCAACACTTTCGATGTGACTTTAGCATTTTCAGGCTTGCGGGGCAGCAGTATTTTCGGTTCAGGAATCGGTTTCAAATATTCAGTCAGGTGGAACCCTAACTTTGAAAAAGAGACTCAGTTTGCCATATTGTTTACTTCGAAATTTGTGAAGGAGCGAAAGTAACCCTTTCGGGCAGTAATCGCATTGCCCATCTAGAATATGAGTCTTCCCTCCGTCACCATGCTCGACTTCCACCAGATTTTAGAAAAAGAAGAAAGCCTTGATCCCTCGGATTGGGGCGCAATGCGCCAATTGGCGCATGAAATGGTGGACGATATGTTTGGCATGTTGGAAAACATCGCCGAGAAAGCCGTGTGGAAGCCGCTGACCAAGGAGGCAAAAACCCAACTTGCCCAGCCATTGCCATCTTCGGGACAATCCGCCGAAAAAGTATACAATGATTTCAAAGCCAACGTGTTGCCTTATCCAAAAGGCAGTATTCATCCCAGATTTTGGTCCTGGGTTGAAGGCACCGGCACTCCCTTGGGCATGATGGCCGATATGTTGGCTACGGGCATGAATTCCAATGCAACCATTGGAGATCATTCTGCCATGTATGTGGATGCACAGGTGATTGAATGGTGCAAGGAAATGCTCCAATTTCCGGCTTCTGGAAATGGCATCCTGTTAAGCGGCGGCTCCATGGCAAACATTACGGCCATCGTTATTGCCCGAAATGCTTATGGTTCAAAAACCATCCGCAAAAATGGGCTTCATAGCGAACCTGACCCATTAGTGATGTATGCGTCCAGCGAAACCCATAGTTGCCTGCAAAAAGCCGTTGAGATCGCGGGGCTGGGTGCCAAAGCACTCCGCAAAGTGCGCGTTGGAGCAGATTACCGCATGGATATAATCCACTTACAGGATATGATCCTGCAAGACCGCGCCGATGGCTTGCAACCTTTTTGCGTTGTGGGCAATGCTGGTACTGTAGCCACGGGTGCCATTGACCCTTTAGATGAAATCATGGCAGTTTGTCGTGAAGAAAACCTATGGTTTCACATTGACGGGGCATTTGGCGCGTTGGCGAAATTGGTGCCAGAATATCAATCAGCCCTTGCTGCCATCGAAAAGGCCGACAGCGTGGCTTTTGATCTGCACAAATGGATGTATGTGCCCTACGAAGTAGGCTGCCTTTTGGTAAAAGACCGAGAGGCACACCGCAACGCTTTTGCTTTGCAGCCCAATTATCTGTTGAGTCACGAGCGAGGTTTGGCAGGCGGGCCTGATCCAATTACCAATTGGGGTTTTGAACTGTCGCGCGGCTTCAAAGCCCTGAAAATTTGGATGTCACTCAAGGAGCACGGCATTGAAAAATATGCCCGAATGATCCGGCAAAATATCGCGCAGGCTTTTTATTTGGGAAGCCTTGTGAAACAAAACGCCCAACTTGAATTGTTGGCACCCGTAACAATGAACGTGGTTTGCTTCCGATATATCCCTGTTCAGGCCAAAGAAGTTGATCTGAATGCGCTCAACAAAGAAATTCTGATGCGGCTTCACGAAGAGGGTGTGGCAGCACCTTCCTACGCTATCCTAGAAGGCCGTTATGCCATCAGGGTGGCCAATGTGAACCACCGCAGCAAGAAAGCAGATTTTGAGGCCCTGGTGGAGGCTGTGGTGCGGATTGGGCGTGAGGTTGAAGAAGGATATTGAGATATTGAGATATTTGGATATTGGAATGCCAAGTTTGGGCACTCAATATCTAAATATCTCAATATCCTAATTTCCCAACCCTACTGCTCATCCAATTCCTGAAGATTATACGCTTCCATTACCTTCTGCATGGCCTTAGCGTTAGCGACACCCTCATTGCCAAGTTTTTCGGCCCATTTTTTTCCGTCCTTTCCGGCAGACTTTTTGAGCGAGCCAAACCATTCCTGGCTGCTCAAGTAAATGCTGAAATCGCGGAAACTCGCCCAGGCCGTCTCGTATTTGCGCACGCATTTTCCGCCAATTTGAGCGGTTTCGCCTTCCCAGCCATCGGCACAGGATAAGCTGAAAAAGTTGTTGGCTACAGTCGCGGTCTCTCGCTGGCCGGCCTGGCTGTTCGCGTACGCGCAGGCCAGGATGACCGATGCGGGCGTCCCAAATTTTTTGTGCTCGCTCACGGCCACTTGGGCAAAGCGTTTGTGACACGCCGTCGTCATATACACTGGTCGTGCTTCACA
>JANMME010000027.1:0-20944 GCA_031373015.1 Saprospiraceae bacterium | reverse complement strand
TGCGCTCCTGCTCCAACGGGGCGCATCGCCCATCCGGATTCAAGCCTTGCTTTCTGTGTGGCATACCTGCGAACAAGCCATTTATGGCGGCCAGGCACAGGCAGAGCAAATGGAGAGCACCTGGCAAATGGCTGGGCAGGTGATGGAGGCGTTGGAAAGGGAGATTAGATGACGGGAAGTGGTTTTGATTTATTGTTTGCTCCCTTACATGTATAAGACACCTATGAATACTCAACATGGTATTAATGCAGAATATTATACCATAATATATTAAAGTAGGAATTTGATAGTTACAGATTTAGGCTTCTGAGTGAACAGAACAAACTTATACAAGTCGAAAGAAAAATCTTTTGCAAAACAAAAAGTTTGTTAAATTTATAAATTTACAAGTTGCCCTCTTTATATTTGCGGCATGAAGATATCAAGGTTTTTTAGTGAAACATCATCGTTTTTTACCTCAATAGACGTAGGTAATAATACTACCTTAGCGATTGGTGATAGTCGCAAAGTTTTAGCATCACTTGATGATAATACTTTTCAATCATGTATAACTAGTCCTCCTTATTGGGGTTTGAGAGATTATGGTGTCGAAGGCCAGATTGGAGCCGAAAAGATTCTTGATGAGTATATAAAAGATTTAGTTGAAGTATTTCGAGAAGTACGAAGGACGCTAAAAGATGATGGAACCTTATGGCTTAATCTTGGCGATTCCTATACTAGTGGGAATCGGAAATGGAGAGACACTGACAGAAAAAATCCTGCCAGAGCTATGTCTTATCGCCCACCTACTCCTGAGGGTTTAAAACCAAAAGATCTCATTGGTGTGCCGTGGAAAATTGCTTTTGCCTTACAGAAAGATGGTTGGTACTTAAGATCAGATATTATATGGAACAAGCCAAATTGCCAACCTGAGTCCGTAAAAGATAGGCCTACCAGATCTCATGAGTATATTTTTCTTTTTAGCAAGTCGGAAAAATATTTGTATAATTTTGATTCAGTAAAAGAGGCTGGTATAAATGGAGATTTAAAAAACAGAAGGTCTGTATGGAATGTAAATACCGAACCATTCAAAGAAGCTCATTTTGCTGTCTTTCCTCCAGAATTGGTGAAATTATGCCTTTTGGCAGGGACTAATAAAAATTCCTTTGTACTTGATCCTTTTTTTGGTTCCGGTACTGTGGGTGAAGTATGTAGCCTATTTGAGCGCAAGTGTTTGGGAGTTGAGATAAATCCAGAATATGCGGAAATATCTAAAAGAAGAGTTTTTAATCTGTTTTAAACCGATTCTATTTCTGTAAATTCCCAATAGGCATGTACTACACACAATTCTTTTGCAAGACCTTTAATTTGTAACTTTCGTTCTCCACCACCATCAAAATATAGTTCGAATTTTTTAACACCATTTTTGCCTAGAACCCTACAATATCCAGGTTTTGGCGTTTGCGTACTGCCAAGCTTCATTTCAAGTTCTCCATTTTGTGCCTCCAATAACAGAATTTTAGGTATCTCCACCAACTCATATTTCCAATTTTTGGGATACTTTGACAAACATCTTAAAGTTAAGATACGATCGTAGTTTAATATATGGTTTAAGAATTGCTTGAGTAATCCATCTAGTTGTTCAGGTTTGTTTGTCCATTCACCCTTTCCTAATTCCATGAATTTAGAAATGTGAATTTTTGAATTATTTATATTTTTATCAGCTTGAGTTTTCAAAGAAAAGAGTTGTTCATTCAAGATAAGATCGTATCCAGGATTGCCTCGGGAGGCAAGACTACTACTTTGGCCGCAAAAGTTGAGAGTTTTAAATAGTGCATGTTCAAATTTATCTTTAGTGAATGGCTCTCTTGAGAAACAATGGTGAAGCCTAAGTACATCGCCAAAGTTTCTAAGGAGGCATGTGTCAAAAACATCAGAATTTACATTCGACTCAATTTCAATAAATTCAGTATTAAATTGTTCAACCAACTTTGCTATCATTGAAATCTGATAGTCTGACAATTCGGATAAAGAATTTGCCAAACCTAATAGTCTTGACTTTTCGCTCATGTTTAATTTTTAGCAAAAATATACCAACTTTATGAATAGACCTAAATCATCTAATAATACACTTCTGACAAACACCTACTAGCATCAGCCTAAAATTTTGATAATCTGTCATTATCTAATCCCCCACATCTATTAACCCCAGTCTCCCAAATACGCTACTTTTGCCCCGCCCAGCGGCAAAATGCCGCCGTTTCTTCCCATGCGATTCAGGATTCTTGTCCCTTGCTCCCCTCCTCCGCCCCTGCCCGCCAATTTTCAACAGGCGGGAAGGCTTTGGCGGGTAAACTTGCTGCTTGCTACTTGCTACTTGCTACTCAACACAGCCTGTCAGCCCCCCGAATACAACCAAAAAAAAGAGGTGGAATACGGCAAGGTCAACCTCGACCTGCGCAACAAAAAGGTGCAACTCCTCTACAACCTGCGCGATAAACGCAACACCGACAGCCTGTTACTTTTCCTGAATGACCGCGACGTGACCCTTCGCTACCTCGCCGCGCTTTCTTTTGCTTCGGTGCGCGACACCAATGCCATCTCTGCGCTCGCGCCCTTGTTGCAAGATCCTGTGGAAGACGTGCGTGTGGCGGCGGCCTTTTCTTTGGGCCAAATCGCTTCGCCCAAGTGCGAGCAGCCGCTCATTGAGGCCTTTTTTTCCAAAGATTCGCTCTCTCAGCACCAGCGTTTCAATGCCACAGTACTCGAAGCGGTGGGCAAATGTGGCTCGCGTAAAAGCCTGCGCCAAATCGCAGCCGTGACGACCTACGAACCCAGTGATACCCTCTTGCTCGAAGGCCAATGCCGCGCTATCCTGCGTTTTGCGCTGCGTGATTCCGCGATCATTGAGGCTTCAGCGACTCAGCGGATGGTAGAATACGTCGGCAATGAAAAGATACCTGCGCCCGCCCGGCTGGTAGCGGCTTACTATCTTGCCCGTGCCGTGGGTTTTAATCTGGATAGTGCACAGGCGGTGACCATTAGTTTAGGTTTTGTGCGCGCTGTGAATTACCCTGAAGTGCGGACACAAATCGCCCTTGCTTTGGGAAATTCCAAGGCAAGCCCGGCCTTTGGGATGCTTTCCAAAGTGATCAAAACGGAGCTGGATTGGCGTGTTAAGTGCGAGATTATCAAGGCATTGGGCAATTTTAACTATGATACCTCCAGGGTGCTGGTGGCCGAAAAACTGTATGATCCCAACCCACATGTAAGTCGCGCAGCAGCAGAATTTTTTATAAAAAATGGCAAGCCTCAAGACGGTGCCTGGTACTGGCGCATGGCCCGCGACAACCCCAGCTGGCCCATGCCCATGCAAATCGCCCTGTATCATGCCGCGAACAAAAACCTCAGTTTCTGGGGCGATTCCACGGCAAAAGTGGATGTGAACTGGCGTTTGAAGCAGATCTTTCAACAATCAAAAAGCCCTTACGAAAGGGCTGCCTGTCTCGCAGGATTGGCCGAACATGGCAGGAATTACACCTGGATCCACCAATTCGGCTTCAACGATCCCGCCCCGGCTGTAAAGGTGGCAGCCACGGATGCCTTGGTGGCTATTATGATGCGCCCTGATTTTTGGGCGCATTTTGGCGAGAGTGCCAAGGGTGTCCGCCGAACGCTTTACAATTATACCCGGGAGATCGTGGCCAATGGCGACCCGGGCATGATCGGCTCAATTGCCCCGGCATATTCAAAGAAGAATCTCCTGAATTTCAGGGATATACGAGACTCCACCCGACTGGAAGATTTCCGCGAAGCATTCGGGAAACTCAAAATGCCGCGCGACTACGAGGCCATTGCAGCACTTGAACAAACCATTGCCTATCTCGAAGATCGCACCGAACCTGCTATGCCGAAAATCCCCAAAAACCATCCCATCAACTGGGAACGCATGCAAGTGGTGACGGACCATACAGAAGTGAGCATCCAAACCGCCAAAGGCATGATCGTGCTGGAACTCTGGCCGCAATGGGCGCCCGGCTCTGTCGGGAATTTCATCGAACTGGCAGGCACGGGGTTTTACAATGGCAAAGTGTTCCACCGCGTGGTGTCCGACCATGTAATCCAAAGCGGTTGCCCGCGTGGCGATGGCACGGGCGCCCTTGATTATTCGCTTCGGACAGAGATCGGGCTCGCTTGGTACGACCGAGCCGGACTGCTCGGCATGGCTTCTTCGGGCTTCGATACTGAAGGCACCCAGTTTTTCATCACACATTCGGCCCGGGTGCATTTGGATGGCAAATACACGATCTTTGGCCGGGTGAAATCGGGCATTGAAGTGGTAGACCAGATACAACAGGGAGATGTGATGGAGAAGGTGACGGTCAAATACTAAAAATTTAAAACGGGAGAATAGGGAAATTTAAAAATCCTTAAACCGCAAAATTTAAAACAGGAAAACCGCAAAATTTAAAACCATTCAACACGATCCGAAGTTGGCCAAAATCCTTCCCTTTTCGAAATCAATCGCTTCTAGGTTTTAAATTTTGCGGTTTATTTTTTCGGTAAAAACACCTCCGCCATCATACACCTAGCCGAGCCGCCGCCGTAGGTCTCGATGGTATCAATAGGCGCATGCAGCAGTTGGGTATGGCCTTCCAATTGTTGGATTTGCGCAGGTGTCAGGGCACGATAGGCTTGGCTCGACATTACAAGAATGGTTTGCCCATCGGTGTTGCGCACCTGGAGCATATTACCCGCAAAAGAGTTCATTTGCGCCAGTGATATGTCCACAATTTCTTTTCCGGTTTCTCTGAATTTTTCCTCCAGCATCTTGCGCTCCGCAGGGTCGCGCACCGTGTCGAGGCAAATGACCACGAAGGTTTCACCAAGGGCCATCATCACATTGGTGTGATAGATATCCTGGCCGTTTCCATCCACCGAGTGGAACACAACTTTTTGATAACCAATGGCTTGGCAAAGGTCTTCGAGCAAGGCCGCATCTGTGCGCGGGCTAAGGCAGGCGTAGGCAAGGCGACGCTGGTGGTCAAAAATAATGCTGCCGGTTCCTTCTAAAAAACGCCCGGATGGCTCGCTCGTTTCAAAATTCAAGCGCCGATCCGAGCGGAATCCCTTTCTCAAAACGGTTTCAATGATGGCATCGCTACGCTCTAGCCGTCGTATGGGCGAGAGCATCGGATAGGTGATAATGAAACCTTCCTGATGAAACGTGACCCAATTATTGGGGAATACAGCATCGGTTTTTACGGGCGTGGGCGTGTCTTCCGCCACGATAACATCCACGCCAGCAGTACGCAATTGCGCCACAAAACCATCGAACTCTTGCATGGCGCGTTCGCGCATTTCGGCAGCGCTTAGTTTGCCATCGCGACTTTGAAACGCATTGCTGGCAGCGGTCTCTTCGTTGAACGCAAAATTGGCCGGACGAACCATGAGGATGTGGGGGGTAGTTTGTTGACGCTTTGTCATTGTTACGATTGATTCGATTGTGACGATTGATTCGATTGTTCGAGCCAAGGATTGATATTTGCGGGACAAAAATAGTGAGGAGTTCGCAGCAATCGTACCAATCGAAAAATCCAAAAATGAAAAGATACTGCCGAAATTGTTTTCATCCATTGCCTTATAAGGCCAAGTTCTGCGCCCACTGTGGTCAAAAGGACTCAGACGGGCGTATTGGTATTCGGAGCCTAATGGGGCGACTCTGGAACAACACTTTCCATCTGGAGGGAAAGTTTATCCGTACTGCTTGGCAACTTTTTATCCCTGGCAAAGTAACGACCGAGTTTTTCAAAGGAAAACAGGATCGCTACCCCCACCCTATTCGGCTGTTTGCCATCGTGATGTTTTTGTTCCTTTTTTTACTCAATTCAATGTTAAAAGACCGGGAATCGAAGGGTGAATGGTCTTTCTTTTCCCCAGAAAGCACCGTAGAAATCGAATCTGGAGATACCCTCCAAAAGAAAAGTTCCATCCCCCTTTACGAGCAAATGAAGTACGATGCTATGCTCTACGATATGCGGCAAGATTATGAGCGGTTGCCACAGGAATGGAAAACACCGCAGGCAAAAAAATCTGTAGATAGCGTGCTTCAGGCCTTTGAACACAGGTATGGTTTGGAGAACAAAGGACTAGATACCCTGCTGCAGGAAGAATTGGACAGCTCAGGCTTTGGTTTCAACGGCATTAAAATTTCGTCGCTCGACATGGTCCGATATGGCCCCGAAGAGATCATCGAACGCTATCACATCACGGAATGGGACGACAAACTACTGTTGCGTCAAGGCATTAAATCCTATAAAACCCCAGGCGCCCTGGGCCACGCATACGTTGGTAGCCTTACCTGGACGATTCTGGCATTGATCACCATTATGTCTGGCTTGTTGGCGCTGCTTTACTGGAGGCAAAAACGCTATTATGTGGAGCATTTCATCTTCCTATTACACTTTCACACCGGGGTAATGTTGCTGCTTTTGCTGGCAATATTGGGAAACCGATGGGGCATTTGGGGGAAAGACATCCTTGGCTGGGCGATTTTCCTGCCAGCCCCGGCCATGTATATTGCATTGTTGCGGTACTATGGAGATGGATGGTTCAAAACCTTAGTTAAATGGATGCTTTACAGGATTTTGTACATTTTTGCTTTTGCGCTGTCTTTTATACTGGGTTTGTTGGTGGTTTTTGCGATTTTTTAAAAGGGGGAAACAAATTCAAAATCAATCATTCACGAACCCATGCGCCTCGTATTCATCTCCGACACCCACAATCAGCACCGATCACTCCGCTTGCCGGAGGGCGACATCCTCATCCATTGTGGTGACATTTCAGGGCGGGGAAGCTTGGTGGAAGTGGCAGATTTCCTCAATTGGTACAGTTCATTGCCCCACTTACACAAGGTGTTGATTGCGGGCAACCATGATTTCCTGGCAGAGCAAAACCCCACACTGTTTGAAAGCCTGATACCCCAAAATGTGATTTACCTCAACGATTCAGGCTGCAACATCGGAGGTCTGCGCATCTGGGGAAGCCCCATTTCGCCTTGGTTTTTTGACTGGGCGTTTAATCGTCAACGTGGTGCCGACATTCGCCGACACTGGGATCTCATTCCCCTAGACACGGAAATCCTCATCACCCACGGCCCACCCTATGGTATCCTCGACGAGGTAGTGCACGACCGCCGCCGAGTGGGCTGTCAGGATTTGCTTACAAAAATCGAATCGCTAAATCTTTTGAAAATCAACGCCTTCGGGCACATCCACGAAGGCTATGGCCGGCACGAGGAAGGAGGCAAGTTATTCCTCAACGCTTCCGTTTTGGACGAGCATTATGTGCTGAAAAACGCGCCTTGGGTTTGGGACATTTAGGGGGATAAAAGAATCCGCGCACCTGTTTAGGGTGGAACACGGATGAGACGAATGGGACACGGAATTGAAACCAATTCTCAGTTACCCTACCAAGCGTTTGTGCCAGCTTTTGCCAAAAGGCACGAGCCATTTTTCAGCCAATGAGGCCTTGGTCTGCACAAGTGTATCCGCTACGAAAGTCTCTGCATCAATACGCCCTTGACCTACGAGTGCCGCAAATTCAGCCCGGTTGGCAAATTGCATTTTGCCTTGTTCGTCTACCCATGCAAAGCGCATCCGCTCAAAAAAGTCTGCGCCGAGATGTTCGCCGAGTTGTTCCAAAAAATGCACCGATTTGTCAATAGAACAGCCGCTTGCGCCCGCTTGTGTTTCGTCCACCATCAGGATAATCAGTTGATTTTCAAAAACTTCTGCTTTGGCAAGCAGGGCCTGGTTGTGTGCGGTCCATTGCTGGCAAAAAGCATCCAGGTTTTTTTGGGCGAAAGCCGATTCGTCCGCCGAAAGCGGGCGACTGGAAGTGTACACCCAGACGCGGGAGTCGGGGGAGAATGTAGCATCTGCGGCGATTTGCGGAGTCATGGACGATGTGTTGAATATGGGGGCAATCATCTCAGATGTAGGTTTTTTTGACAGGATTTACAGGATGAACAGGATAATGTCGGCTTCGCCGACGGGTTAGTTTTATATCCCAACCGTCGGCGAAGCCGACATTATCCTGTTCATCCTGTAAATCCTGTCAAAACTTTCATCTACAACCTCGAAAGAATCATCTCTGAAAGGTCATAAACCGGAATTTGTTCATTTTTCTCCTTGGCTTTCAGTCCGTCTTGCAGCATGGTGAGGCAGAAGGGGCAATTTGCCACCACAGCGGTTGGGTTCGTTTCCAGGGCTTCCTCGATGCGTTCGAGGCTGATGCGTTTGTCGCCGGGCTCGTCTTCTTTCCACATTTGAGCGCCGCCGGCACCACAGCAAAGGCCGTTTTTGCGCGAGCGTTTCATTTCCACGAGATCCACGTCGAGGCTTTCGAGCAGGGCGCGGGGGGCTTCGTACACGTCGTTGGCGCGGCCCAGATAGCAGGAGTCGTGATAAGTGATACGACGGCCTTTGAAGTCGCCACCTTCCTTGAGTTTGAGTTTTCCATTGGAAATCAACTCATTGATCAGTTGCGTGTGGTGTACTACTTCGTAATGCCCACCCAATTCAGGGTATTCATTTTTCAAAGTATTGAAACAATGCGGGCAGGCCGTCACGATTTTTTTAACGCCGTACATATTGAGCGTCTCGATGTTCATCGTGGCGGTCATCTGGAACAGGAATTCGTTCCCGGCGCGACGGGCCGGATCGCCAGTGCAGCGTTCTTCGTTGCCGAGGATGGCAAATTCCACCCCTGCGTGGTTCAGGATTTCGCAGAGGGCACGGGTCACTTTTTGGGCGCGGGCATCGAAGGAGCCGGCGCAGCCGACCCAGAAGAGGATCTCGGGGGTACGGCCTTCGGCTTGGAGTTCGGCTATTGTTTTGGCGAGCATATTTTTATTTTGACAGCCTGCCTGTCGGTAGGCAGGGATTTACATGGTTTACAGGATTTACAAGATTTTTCACACCAACTGCAGCCTCGCCACTTTGGGGTCAACGATTACCTTGTCGTGGTCAAAGTCAAATTTGATGCGCCACTTTTGCATGGTAGCAGCCCCGATGATAGCTTCTTCCGATAGGCTGGGGATGACCAAAAACTCGTCGGAGAGTTGGATGTCATCAATATAAAAATCAATGGCTATTTTGTAACGGATTTCAATGTAATGCCCTACCGCAGCAGTATAAACCCGGCGAGGTGTTCGAAAACGGATAAGGTCGGTCAACTCGGAGGCAAATTCTTCGCTGATGCAGGACAGGTTTGCTCCGCTGTCGAACAGGGTGTAGAGGGTTTTGTCGGTTTTTGACCCCTCGAATCGCAATGGAAGTTTTATGACTGACATGATTATTTTGTTTATGTGGTGACCGGTATTGTTGAAGTCAAATTAAAGATTTTTTCGTGCAATTGGTTTACCATCGGGAGCAACTGTTTGAAAGAACGGGCAAAGGCGTCTTTCAATACTTGAAGTTCTGCGCCTTGCAGCGTTTCAGCTTCCTGCCAAAATTGCTTGCTCAGCACCTGGCGCTCTTCCGATGACCTTGCCATCAAGTACAAGGTGAAAAAAGTGCGCAGTGCAGCGTTGTCCGTTAAGCGCGTAACCATGTCGTGAACCATGCTATATTTTTTCATAATGAGGGAGGTTCGTTTAATCACGCCACGCCTCCCTCGCCTCACTCATTGCCCAAGCCGCCCCAGCATTCTCAATCGCATTAAACATCGGCAACCACTCCGCAGGACCAGCCGATTGGGTCAAAATCTCGTGGCGCCGCATTTGCAAAATAATATCCAAGGGGTTGATCATCACCGGACAAGCTTCCACGCAGGCGTTGCAAGTGGTGCAAGCATGGAGTTCCTCGGGCGTGATACGGTCGAAAAGCGATTTGCCGTCGTCGTAGCTTGCCACCTGCTGCTTGCCACTAGCTATTTGAGCCCCCACCTCCTCGGCCCGGTCGCGCACATCCATCATCACCTTGCGGGGGGAGAGTTTTTTGCCGGTGATATTCGCCGGACAAGCTGCTGTGCATCGTCCGCATTCTGTACAGGAATAAGCTTGGAGAATGTTGCGCCAGGAGAGCGAGAACACGTCGTTCGCGCCAAATTCAAGGGCGGCGTTTTGCGCCTCCGGGGTTGAAGCACCTTCGAGCGGCTGCAAGCCCATCATGGCCCTTACTTCAGATTGGATTTCAGGCATGTTCTCGATATGCCCTTTCGCGGTCAGGCTTGCGTACCAGGTATTGGGGAATGCCAGAATGATGTGCAAATGCTTGGAATACGGCAGGTAGCAAAGGAATCCGAACACGGTGAAAATATGCAGCCACCAGCCAAAACGCTCGATGACGATGACCGTAGCATCGCTCAAACCGCCAAACAACGCTGGCCCGAGCCAGGTGCTTACGGCGAAATTGCCAGTCAGGTGATAATGCCCTATTTCCCTGGCTTGCAGCACTTTATCGCCGCCATTCATACAAAATATGCCGGTAATAAGTATGATTTCGCCCAAGAGAATCAAGTTGGCATCGCGAAAAGGGAAGCCTTTCATTTCGGGTTTCCAAAAACGGGGGACGCGCAACAGGTTTCTTCTGGCAAGAAAAATGATGGTGGCCACGAACGCCAGTACCGACAAGACTTCGATGCTGCTGATGACGAAAGTGTAAAATCCGCCGAGGTAGGGCGCAAAAAAACGGTGCGAGCCAAAAATACCGTCCACAAAGATCTCGATCAACTCTACCTGGGTAATCACAAACGCCACATAGATGAACAGGTGAAGCACCGCGGGCAGCCAGTTTTTGAACATTTTTTGTTGTCCCATGGCCACCAGCAGCACATTGCGCCAGCGTTCATTGTCGCCGCCGACCTTTTCAGGCTTGCCCAGATTGATGTTGAGCAACACCTGGCGGAAGCCTTTCCACGCAAACCAACTGGCTGAGCCTGCCACCAAAAAGAAAAGGAATGATTGAAGCATAAAAAAATCGTTTTCAGGGCGCAAAATACAGCGCGATGGTTGGACTTTTGCAACACATTGTAATTGGTTTAAGGGTTTGGTGGTTCAAAGGTTCCGTGGTTATTGCAACATTCGGAATTTTTCCGGCTCAGCAACCCTGATACCACCAACCCCTTAAACCACTGAACCCTAGAACCACTGAACCCGCAACTATGCAAATACTCACAGATCACCAGATCCGTCAAAAGATCCGCCGCATCGCCATCGAAATCCTCGAACGCAATTATGGCGAACCAGAGATCATCCTGGCCGGGCTAAACAACAATGGGCTTGGTTTTGCACAGCTTTTACTGAAAGAGTTGCAAGCCGTTGCCCCCAAAAGCATGACCCTGACCCTGACCCGCATTCGGCTGAATCCGGCCAATCCTATTGAATACGAACCTGTTGTAGAACAGCCTGGTTCATCTGCAGCAGTTTCTTTATCGAAAGAAGACAATGCCAAGTCGGAAACGAATGCGGAAGATCTGCGCGGCAAATCCATCGTCATCGTGGACGATGTGGCAAACACCGGACGCACTATTTTTTATGCCGTGCAGCCGCTCCTGAAAGTGTTGCCCAAAAAAGTGGAAGTGGCCGTGCTCGTGGATCGCCAGCACAAATCCTTCCCTGTCAAAGCTGATTATGTGGGGCTTTCGCTCGCCACTACCCTGCGCGACGATATTGATGTGCGCATCCGGGGCGTGGAGGAAATGGCGGTGTTTTTGCAGTGACGATTTACGAATGACGATTTACGATTAAACGATTTCGGGCAAGGATTGAATTGCGCCTTGTACAAATCTAGATAATCGCAAATCGTCATTCGTCATTCGTCAATGGTTTCAGTCTTCGACCTCGAATGTAACCCTCAAGTTCACGCGAAAAGACTGCACTTTTCCGTCTTTCACCGTCATGCTCTGGTGTTGCACATGCGCTGAGCGGATGTTGCGCACCGATTCCGAGGTTTTTTCAATGCCTTTTTTCGTGGCCTCTTCCCAGCTGATGGGCGACTCGCTGAGGATTTCGAGCACTTTTAATACTGCCATAATTGTGTTTGTTTTTGAATTGTGAAAAGTTTTTGAGCATACTAATATTGGCAAATATAAGCAATTTTTAGCGTTTTTGGCAAATAAAGTTGCCACCTGCCCTAAAACCTCACTCGATACGCCCACACGCTATTCCCGTTGCCAACAACGAGCATATCCACGCCGTTGAGGTGTCCAAGCTCAAAGAGTGTGTTACCGCCTAAAGGGAATCCCGCCACCGTTTTTCCCTTGTCGTCAAGCAGCCACACACGCCGTCCCAGCCTGTCCACCGTGCCGATGCGATTGTTCTTGCAGAAGAACACAAGGTGCTGTTTTTCAGGGAATTGAATTTCAAAAAGTAGTTTGTCCCAGGTTTTCACGGTTAATTTTTTCCCGTCCAAAATGGCCATTTCGAATCGCTGGTCGCCCGTTAACTGGCCAAATGTTGCCACACTCCTGAATCTGCCAGGTCGCTGCTCCAATAATTTCCCCTGCAAATCGCAAGCAAACACCTTACCCATTATGTCGGCGCAGTAAATGCGCGGAACAGGAGCATTCAAATCCACCTGAATGGGGCAATTATACGCATCCCCTTTAAAATTCGCTTCGGGTGCTACGTTGTCCAACTGAACGGGGGGAAACCGAAGGTTCCCGTCGCGCCCAAAAACGGAAAGCTGCCCGGCATCTGTCAGCATCACTAAATAGTCCTTTCCCTTGTGTTGGAAATGTAAGATGGGTTGTCGGACGATGCCTTTTGATGATAAAGCATTCCAGCCGTCAAGTGGCTTTCCCAGATGCCCGAAGCCATAAATTTTGCCATTTTCGCAGGCCGCGAAATAGCTGAATTTCGTGTTGTGGTCAAAGTCCACCACCGTGACCGCATTGGTCGCGGTATCAGGCAATTTCAAGGGGAAGCCATCCACATCGCGCCCGTTTTCATCGAGTGTGTAGATCCGCGACGGACTGCTAAACGTATAGCAGTTAGTGCCATTCCCATAAAAATCAATGCCCTGTATGTCGGAAATGACTCGATCCGAAAGGGCTTTGCTCCAAAGCAGTGCGCCGTTTTGCGCGTCAAGGCAGTAGAGGTTACATTTCAAATCTTGCACCAAGGCGACCATTTTGCCTTCGGGCTGCTCCACGAGGTAAGGTTGCGTGATCAGGGGCGCAGCGAACACGGATTTCCACAAAATATCGGTCTCGGAAAGCGGTTGGGAAAGGGCTTGACTGGCCAGCAGCAGTGCTGCTTTTCGGCCAAATTTGGGCAACCATTCACCGGCCATAAAACCCGTTTTGGAAAGAGAAGCATCTTCTTTATCCCTAATAATATTTTGCAACAGGCTCGGCAAATACGCCGCATTCAGCAAAAACGAAGCCTGGCCTTTCTGTGAAAGTTTTTGTTGGAGCTGAAGGAAATCGGTATTCGACGCAAGTGTCTGGTTTACAAGGTATTTGTCCAAAAAAATCTCCAAAGAAGAGCGATCGGGCGCGAAGACGGCGTAACCATCCACGAGGCTACAAACGGGGTTGCGGAAGGCTTCGTCGTCGCCTAAAATCGGACTGAGCAGCGAAGCATTTTGAAACCCAAACACTTCAAACATCTGGTAAGGTCCCGTCGAAATGGGTAAAGTGCCACGTTCTTTTCCGAAAGATCGAAAACTGCTCACGGCCCGCGCACTGTCGCGCACGGCGAGCAACAGCAGCCGGTCGCCTGTGAGCGCGGGAGAGAGCGGTTCGGTGACGACAATGGCGGCCTCTGCTCCCACCCAGGGCAGCACGTATTCTTCAAAATCTCTTGCACGGCCGTCTCCGATTTCTCTGAAAAATTCCGGGATATGCCCCAACCCCACCCTTGCCAAAAAGGCCGTATTGTCGGGAAGTACATTGAAAATAGCGCTGCCGGGCGTTTCGCCCCAACTGTTGAGGCCGCTGAGAAAGCCCTTTGTTTCGGCCATCGCTTTCACTTCTTTTCCATCCCAGGAAAGGCCAAACCATTCAACGTTACGTGCCAACAAATCGGGCAGCCCACGCCAACGGGGTTGCATTTGACTGCGAAATTGTTCCGCAAGCGCAGCAGGACGTAGTTGGAGGCGCAGGGAGGCTTCAGGCAGATCAGCAATGTAGGGACGGTCAGCCCACCAGTTGTGGGCATTTTCGAGTTGTGCCAGCGCGTCTTCGATCAAAGTTGCCCGACGAGAAAAGAGTAAAAGCCTCCCTGAAACGACCACTTCGAGGCGTTCTGTTTTTGAAAGGTGAACGTTGAAAATATCGTTGCCGTGAAATTGGTGGGGGAAATATTTTGGGGTCAAGTGATTGGTTTTCAAGCCTTTTTCCAAGTCAAAATTGTCATCCAGTTCGAGCGCGAAAAGGGCGTGGAGGCTGTCAGCAGGGTGAAGCGAGAAGGCAACGAGCACTTGGTTTTTGGCAAAGGCGCTCAGCACCTTGGGATCGTGGCCGAGGAGCTTGATCGCAGCATCGGCGTCATCAAAACAATGCTCGAAAAGCGTGCTGTGCAGCACTTCGCGCCAGTGCGGGTCGGGCGTTTTGTCGGTCAGAATTTTGACTCGGAGTAGACCTTTGCATTCCAGTAAGAGGGAAGTCTGGGCGGGCACAGCGCGGTATGGGCCTGAATTGCGGGGTAAGAAAAGGAAGAGCAGGAGCGCCGCGAGGAGGACACTGGCGAGAGCAAGGAGTAAACGAGGGGAACGGGTCTTAGGTTTTGTTTCGATGGCGGACATGGGGCGACTCAAAACTGAGGATTGTAAAGCTTCAGACCTTCAATGAAATTGTAGTCAGCGCGGTTGAGCGTAAATAATTCAACCCTTTGAGTTAAGGCCGTGGCTGCAATAAGAGCATCTGGGACGGATATGCCTTTGCTCTTATAGCCTAGCATCAATTGAATAAAAATCTGGGAAGTCGTTTTGTCAATGTGAAGCAAATTGAAACGACGAATCAAATCTTTGGTAGAAGCCGTCTCTCGCTTCCGCATTCCAAAATAAATTTCTCCAACAGAAATGACAGAAATAGAAAGTCGCTCAAAGCCCAAGGAATCTAATTCCTTGACTATGTTTTCATTACCATGAAAATGCTCGATGAGAACATCTGTGTCGCAGAGGATTATTTTTTTCTTTGCCATGCTTTGCGACGTAGTTTTTTAGCATCCAATTTTTTGCGCTTCGACCAAATACCTGCAAAATCGGAAGGCTTTTCCAAAGGTGTGAATGTTCCCGATGTGACAGAAGCGCCAGTTTGCGGAACATCATCTGTAATGCCCGTAACCTGCTCAACATAGTCAATGGTTTTCAAGAAATTGGTCAAAACCTCCGCAGATTGGCCTCTTTTTAATTTGACAACGATGGTTTCCATGTAACGTCGAATGATTTAAGCACGAAAGTAAGTTTTTTACGCAAAAGGTTCTGTGTTTCTGAACTAAATCTGCCAACTTTTCCCAAACCTTGCAACCAATGACTCCTTTGCTTCGGCTACGACGGGTAAAAATGACGACAAATGACGATAAATGACGAACTCTAATTTCCTCCGCATCGGCGCCCTCTTCGGCGCATTGGCCGTGGGCATCGGCGCCTTTGGCGCGCATGGCCTCAAACCGCATCTTTCGGACTACCAAATCACGATTTTTGAAAAAGGGGTGCAGTACCAATTTTTCCACACGCTTGCACTCTTGGCTGTTGGCCTTTTGCTACAGCAAACGCCTGACAACCCATGGTTTCGACGAGCGGGATGGCTTTTTGTAGCGGGTATCCTTGCATTTTCCGGCTCGCTGTATTTGTTGGCTTGCCGCGATTTGCTGGCCTTTCCGGTGGGTTGGGCAGGGCCGGTCACGCCGCTGGGCGGGCTGTGTTTTTTGGCGGCGTGGGGGATGGTATTTTGGGGTGTTGGCTGAAAATAGGATAGTAGGTCTCCTTGTGAAAAAATCCTATAAGGTTTTAAAAAACCTTATAGGATTCAGCGATATTTAAAATATTGGGATCCAATTGGCTATTGCCCCACCCTTCTTGACCGCGTTCCTTACTTGGTCAAAATCAGCCGCTTCGTCTCGCGTTTTTCGCCCAATTGCAGCACCAAGAAATACATCCCGGCTGGCAGGCTTCCTGCTTCGAGATTGAACTGGTACACGCCCTCGCTCTGGGTCTGGGCGGGCAAAGGTGTGGCGACGAGTTTTCCTGTGGCGTCCATCAGGCTCATGGCCACTTTTTGCTCGCTTTGCAAGGAGTAAGTGACGGTGCTGCTGCCGGAGAAAGGGTTGGGGGCGATGTTGAGGAGTGAGCCACCATTTGACACATTTCCCGAGCTCATTCCAGCGGATAGGTTGCGAGCAAGCCTATCCTCGTAAGTGCCTGCCTGGGCGTACCACTCGTCAGCTTCGGAGCTGTTGAAAGGCTGCACTTGACCACCACATCCATCAACGACTGCAAGGAATGTTGCGCCAGCCTGGACTTCAAAACCAGGTTGGAGTGTGATTTCTTGGCCGGCATCGAAGGTCAGATCGTTGGTTGACGCTATCGTTGTGTTTGAATTGATAAACGAAATTGCTTCGTAATGCAAACGCTGCATAACAATTGGGATGGGGTGTGTGAGCGAGAAAGAAACCCAACAAAATTTATCTGGATAGAGCCAATTGATGGCTGCAACATCGCCATTGCTGAAATCAGTAAAATTGCCCATACTCTCCGACCCATTCTTCCGGGTAATGGTTGGTTTAGTGTTATCAAGGGCAAATGCACGCGAGGAATAGTGCATGATTGAGTTGAAATCGTACCCACCAATATCTATGCTTTCGTCATTGTCCTGTACAAAATTGTGTAGTGCTTCTGGTTCGATATTAACCCAATGGATATCAACGTACTGGTCCCGGTCGGACCGGCATTGTTCGTGCCTGAGACCAGCGGCATGAGCAATTTCGTGGATGATACCTATGAACGCGAACCCTTCTGGCAGGAGGATGGCTTGGCCTCCCTCGTCCTGTAGCCCAACTTGAGAGCTCCCGTAACCTTGCAAGGTAGGTACAAAATTGATCCAATAGTCAGAGTCGGCTCCCTTCGGCAGCATTAAGAGGTTGGTGCTGCCGTTGATGTAGTCTATGGCTGACAATATGCTTTCGCGGAAGGCGGGCGAGAAAAGTCCGTTAATCTCGAAGGGGATAATGCCGCCGGGCCAACGGTCGTCCAAATCTTCCATCACTAGCCCACGGTCCTGCACTGGCGGGTGCAGAAGTTTTTCGATGGGGCCCAGGATGATGTCGCCCTGCATGGTGGCGATGCCGTTTTTGACTGACACGGTGACGGTTGAGGGCTTGGTGTGTCCCGGCAGGCGGGTGGTAATTTGCACGATCGAGTCGGGGTCGTTTCCCTGTTGGGCTAATATGGCCGATGGGGCGAATACAAAAGCCCAAACGGTTGCCAAACAAATGGCTATTGGACAAAACGATGAGTTTTTCATGAATTGAAGTATTGAAAATGATAGGAAAGATTTGTGAGGCTGGTTTTCCAAAAGAAAGCCTTTTGAAAAATCAGCCCGTTGTGGAGCGGCTTACCTGTTGTTTTCTAATTGCTCCACGCGATGTTTCAATCTCTTGTTCTCTTTGTTCATTGCGATCACATAGAGCGTGAGTTCTTCGATTTTTTCCATCATCTTCTTTTGCATTTCGCCTACAGCGATGCCTTCATTTTCCATTTCGGCGGCAGCAGGGATACCAGGGAGGTGGTTTTCGGATCCGATATACTCCTCTACCTCTTCGAGTGGTTTCAGTTTATAGCCGTCGGCAAACACATAGTCGGGCCAGCTGCCGCGCAATTGCACTTTGAGTTCTTCGCAGATGACTTTGCCGGCCACGCTCAGGCGGTAACCATTGGCGATGCCACCGATGGCGACGTTGCCGTTTGCCTCAATGCTCATATTATAGCTCTGGCTGCTGACGGTGGCGTTACTATTGGCATGCCCATTTTGGATGAACACGATGCGGCCGGACGTAGGATCGCAGCCCATGAGCGCGCTGTAACCCGTGCTCATGGCTTTAAAGACGCCGGATGAATGGTAAGCATTGAAGGCCAACATGGGCCAGTTGCGCACCAGCGAAATACCTGCCTGGCCTTGCCCAAACATGGCAACTGTCAGGTCCTTATCGCCTTTGACCACAAGCTTGGCCTCTGCGGGGTTGTCAGTGCCGACGCCGACGTTGCCGTTTGGCTCGATGATCAAAGGTTTCGTTTGGCTAACCGGTTGATCAACATTGGCATTTCCATTTTGGATGAGCTCGATGCGGCCATTTGCAGGGTTGCAGGCCAGCAGCGCACCGAAGCCCGTGCTCATGGCTTTCCAGGTGCCCGATGAATAATAGGCATTGAAGCCCACCGTGGGCCAGTCGCGCACAAGCGAAATGCCCGCCTCGCCCTGCCCAAACATAGCGACCGTACGGCCCACATCGCCTTTGACCACGAATTTTGCTTTCAAGGCGCTGAGGGTACCGATGCCGACAGCTCCATTGAAAGGGTTCAGTAGAAGCGGGCTGTTTACATAACCGATTTGGTTAAGTGTGGCCGCTTGTATTTTATTCCCATCCAGTGTCAGAATGTTACCGTTGTCAGTATTGCTAATCACAAGCCCTCCTCCAGAGGTTAGGGCGGGCATAGAAGTGCCTTTGATCGCTGATTTCCCGTTCACATGGAGCATATAGCTGGGATTATCCAAGCCAATGCCCACTTTTTTGGTCAAATCGGTCGGGTAAATGGCAGCGCCATTGACCCACTGCGCCTGAGTTGGTTGGCTGATGAAAAAGGTGGCGAGCAGAAGTAGAGCGGTGGAAAAGATTGATGCATTCTTCATAGTGGTAAGAATTTTTTTTGTTGAATAAATTTTGTTTCAGTAGGCTTTTTGAGTGCCTTGTTGACTATTCATTGCAGCCACAATTGGGGAGGTAAGTGCAGGGTAGGTTTTTTTTGAAAAAAATCAGCCCGCTCGGCGCAGTTGGCCGAGCGGGCTGGAAAAGGTATCCCGGAACCTTGTTTCTGAGAATTCAAATTAAAAGTTGTTTTTCCGCAAAGCCTCCACTGCCAACTGGGCATCCTTGCACCGTGGGTGGCTGGGGTCTTGGGCGATTTGCTCAAAAACAGACCGTGCTTCATCCACCTTTCCCTCTTCCAGCAGTGCGATGCCCAACAGCCATTGGGCATCTATTGTCGAAAAACCGCCCTTCTCTTCCAACCTTAAAACAATGGTTTTGGCTTCCGTGGGCTTGTTTTTGCGCAGCAATCGAACTGCATGAGCCCAAAGCCCTAACGACTCGTGCGGCATGAGTTTTTTGGATGGGTCGTTGTTTACCGTCATTCTCAATAGAATATCAATCAGGCGGTTGGTCCTTGAATCCAATTCAGGTTGTACGCTCCGCACCACCGGCTGTTCGGCTGGCTCGCGGGGGGGGGGCTGCTCGGCTATGGGTACGCGCTGCGGCTGTTCGGGCGGGCGTTGCGGCACAGGCTGCTTTTCAGGTGGGGCCGGTGTTCCGATTTGCTGCTGCGGAGTGGGCTGCTGCGCAGGCATTTCTTTTTTCAAGAAAAATAAAAATGCCGCTCCAGCTATTACTATGAGTGTAGCCCACAAAGCAACCCGTCCCCAAAACCGCCGCCGGAGCCAGGCCCGACGTTCGGCGGCTACCTCTGTCACCTTGTTGTCGAGATGCAACCCCGCCAAGCCCTGGCGGACTTTTTCGGCAGCAGTGCGTTCGTGAGTGTCTGCGTCCTTGCTCAGGTATTGTTTGAAGTCTTCCATTGTAGAGCCAGTTGTATGAGTTTTTTCATGCAGTCGCTTCGTTTCATTTTTAATGAATCCGTGGTCGAATATTTGGTCAGTTTTTGATTTACCACTTCTTCGTCGCTGTAGCCTTCGATGTGTTGTAGCCGCACGATCTGTTCGCAAGGCTGTCCGAGATGGCCCAGCAGTTGGCGCACGAGTTCCGTGGCTTCGTTGCGTTTGCCGTCTGTTTCCACATCCGGGTCGGGCAGATGATGGTGGTTTTCAAGGGTTTCCGGTGCGTTTTTTTGCGAACGGGTGGCCATGAGCGCCACACGCCGCGCTATCTCGATGAGGTAGGTCGAAGGGGCGTGGTTTTGAAATTGATAGGTTCCGTCCTCGATTTTCCGAAGAAATATCAAGGTGCTTTGGTTCAAAATATCGTCGGCCTGTTCGGCTGGCAGCCTGTATTGGCCCACGAATTTCCGCACTGAATTCAATGCCTTCGTCTGCACGCAGAGGATGGCCGAGTTGTCCAAACGCCGAAGCCCATCGAATAGCCGTTCGTTGGTTTCATAAGATTTGCAGGGATTGGGAGGAGAAAACCACGTGGTGATGCCCATAGGGTGCTTTCGAATCTTTATTGCAGGATGTCGGGTAAAGGTAAGCGGGGGAGGGATTTTTTTGGCCGATTTCTTGGATACGGGGTCGTTAGACCCTCGCACGATGTTGCGCTTGGGTTTTGGCGGAGGTTATTGCAGGTTCTAATCGGTCTCAGAAACAAAACTCAAGTTCAACGCCTTGCACGGATCTTACGACCTACGGTATGCACATATTTACTGCTCACATTCAACCAATTATCGAGTAATGGCCTATCAATGTTTTTGATTTCAGCACAAATCCCAATCTTTGTCATCTTGACGAGACCCGTCCACATCAAGTGCGCTTTACCTGAGTGCTTGCACTTACAGGCACTCAAAAGGGCAAATACTCGGGGTACGCGCACTTGATGCGGACGGGTCTCGTCAAAGCCTGCCCCGATTTGGAGGGGATGACAAATCTTGGGCACTCGAGTTGGCAATTCTATCTGCCTTAAAATCAAGGCATTAGCAACTATTTTTCAAATGTCCCCCCTTTGTCCCCCTCCCTTTTTTGGGGCTGCGTCAGCGGCTGACCCACCTTTGCGGCCGCTACCAAAAGCCCGACC
>JANMME010000010.1:0-10717 GCA_031373015.1 Saprospiraceae bacterium | reverse complement strand
TGCCAAACGGCGGCAGCGCATCATCCCAGTGCTGCCCAAGAACGAGAACTCTTCCTACGAATTCATCAGTACCATCGCGCACCTGCATTTCCGTGAAAAAAACTACGCCGGACTCTCAGCACAAGGGATGCGGCACTTCCTGGCTCAATTGCGGGAACGTTATGGGCTTGTCGCACCTCTTGATCACGAAACAGGGTTGCCACGCACTGACGACGATTTTTTCCGAAAATTGGCAGCCCTATCCGAGTTGCCCGAAATGGAAGCCCGCCGTGTATTTGGCCTTCATGCCAACACTTTAAACTACGAGCCCACCGGAGAAATGGCCATGGATTTGCACCTCGCCATGGAGGCTTTTTTGAAAGCGGCAAAGTAACCGCCTTTTGCAATTTGATACAATGATGAAAATCATTTTACCTTATTGTAAAATGTACGCTTAGTTTCCCACATACTTTTTTTTCTTTGCACCATCAAACCTGCACTGTCTCCGTTTCTGGATTCAGTGTATTGTTTATCTTTCCGATCGTTTAACGAATCTTACTTTCATTCGTATGAAGATTTCTCAACAAAAATTCTTTCTCACACTTTCCTGTTTTTTGTTGTGGGGCGTCGCGTCGCTGCTGGCTCAACGACAAATAACTGGCAAAGTGACAGATGCCGAAAATGGCGAAGGGCTCATTGGGGCAAGCGTCATGGTGAGCGGCACTAGCACGGGTACGGCTACGGATTTTGACGGCAATTTCCGCCTGAATGTCCCCGCAGAGGCTAAAACGTTGCGGATCAGCTACACGGGTTATGCGGAAAAAACTGTCGAAATTGGCACAAACAGCACCATTGATGTCCAAATGACCGCTGGTGTCGGCCTGGAGGAAACGGTTATCATTGGCTATGGAAAAGTCAAAAGGGAAGATGCTACTGGGCTGGTGCAATCCGTTACTGCCGAAAAATTTAATAAAGGGGCTATCACTGGCCCTCAGGAACTGCTCGCCGGGAAAGTATCAGGGGTTGTTATTACCTCAGACGGAACCCCAGGCGGCGGTTCTAAAATCAGGATCCGGGGAGAATCCTCGCTTTCGGCTTCCAACAACCCGCTGATCGTAGTGGATGGAATTCCGTTGGACAATGGGGGCGTATCGGGAAGCCGGAATCAGCTAAACATCATCAATCCAAACGATGTGGAATCCATCACCGTTTTGAAAGATGCCTCTGCGGCGGCTATTTATGGCAACCGGGCTTCTGGCGGGGTAATTATCATTACCACCAAAAAGGGCAAACTGGGCAAAAAAATCGAGCTTGGGTACAATGCCAACGTCTCGGTCGGGCAAACCGCCAATCGGGTAGATGTGCTTACGGCTGATGAATTCAGGTCGGTGATAACTACGCGATACGCAACCCCTGCCAACCACCCTGCTCCAGGTCTGCTGGGCACCGCTAATACTGACTGGCAAGATGAGATCTACCATAATGCCTGGGGCCACGATCACAATGTGAATGTGTCTGGCGGTATCGGGAATATTCCCTACCGGGTCTCCTTAGGCTACACCAGCAAAGACGGTCTGTTGAAAACCGACAATTTTTCACGATACTCTTCTGCGATCAATTTGACCCCGGGTTTTTTCAACAACACTTTACAGGTGAACCTCCACTTCAAAGGGATCCTGTCAGACAATCACTTTGCAGACCGTGGGGCTATTGGCAGCGCCTTGAGTTTCGACCCCACCAAACCCGTACGTGACACTTCGACCAGTTATGGAGGGTTCTATACTTGGAAGACCATTACGGGAAGTCCAAACAGCCTCGCACCCACCAACCCGGTTGCACTGTTGGAATTGAGGGACGACAACTCTACCGTAAAACAGTATATCACCAATATGTCGGTGGATTATCGGTTCAAGTTTCTACCTGCTTTGCGGGCAAACCTGAACATCGGCTACGACTACTCCAAAGGAGAAGGAACGGTGGTAGTCCCCAACTACGCCGCGTTTGCATTTGACGCAGGGACCGGAGGCGGTGTCAACAACTACTACGAGCAAATCAAAAAGAATTCAGTACTGGAAACATACCTGAACTACAAAAGAACCTTTGGCTTGCACGACGTTGATGTGATGGGGGGCTATTCTTGGCAACATTTTTATGTAGACAACTTTGCAAGAAACTCTGACGCTGCAGGTATTGACACCTCAGAGGCAATCCGCCACCCTGCTGAATTTTATTTGATAAGCTTATTTGGGCGCGCCAATTATACTTACAATGATCGTTTTCTGGCAACGGTTTCCTTGCGCAGAGACGGGACCTCTCGCTTCGCACCCGATTACCGCTGGGGACTTTTCCCAGCCGCAGCATTGGCGGTCAAATTGGTTGACAATGACAAAAAATATCTGAACAACATAAAAATAAGAACCAGTTGGGGCATCACTGGCCAGCAAGATATTGGCGATTATTACGCATATTTGGCTCGATATCAATTTGGCAATATTCGTGCAAAGTACCAGTTTGGCGATGAGTTTGTACAAACGATCCGTCCAAATCCCTATGTACAAAACATCAAGTGGGAGGAAACCACAACCTACAATGTAGGGCTCGATTTTTCTATCATAAAAGACCGGGTATCGGGTTCGGTTGATGTGTACCAGAGAAACACCAAAGACCTGTTAAATTTTATTCCGGTCTCTGCTTTGTCAAACCTGAGCAACTATGTGACCGACAATATCGGGAACATGGAAACCAAAGGTGTTGAACTCAATCTGAACTTCACCCCGGTCAAAACAAAACTGATTACCTGGGATTTGTCCACCAACTTGGCTTACAACACCTCCATCATCACAAAATTGACTGCCAGCGAGGACTCCACCTACACCGGTGTGGCCACAGGAGGGATCGCTGGTGGAGTAGGCAGTAATATTCAGAACCACTATGTTGGTTACGCACCCAGCTCTTTTTATGTCAAAAAGCAGCTGTATGATGAGGCTGGCAATTTACTGGAAGGGCAGTTTGCCGACCTAAACAACGACGGTATTGTCAACGATAAAGACAAATACCGATATAAGAACCCCGCTCCTTTCTATACACTGGGTATTACCAGTAGCTTGAGCGTGGGCCATTTCAACTTTTCTTTTGGCGGGCGTGCCAACCTTGGCCAATATGTATACAACAATGTGCAGACAGACATGGGCTACTACAATCGGTTATATGGCACCACCATGTATTTGTCAAACATAAACCAATCGGCCGTGGACTTGAACGTGGTGAAACAGGATAACCTTACTTTTAGTGATCATTTCGTGACCAAAGCCTCTTTTTTCCGCATTGATCACCTGACAGCAGGGTACAGTTTTGATAACCTGATCGGCAAATATTTGAACCTCTACGCCACCGTTCAAAGCCCCTTTGTGATCACCAGTTATAAAGGACTTGACCCGGAAATTGGTAACGGTATTGACAACCAAACTTACCCAAGGCCTAGAACCTACGTCCTTGGCCTGAATGTCAACTTTTGAATCACTTAAACGAAAAAAATCATGCGCAACATAAAAATACTTACGATAACAGTCCTACTGCTTGGAACGGTAAGTTGTTTCAAAGACTTGGACACAATACCTATTGATCCCGATATCCTCAATGCAGATGCCGTGTACAAACAACCCGGCGCTTATCGGCAGGTATTGGCAAAACTGTATGCCGGCCTTGCCTTGTCAGGACAGGAAGGCCCGGCGGGGAAAAGCGATATTTCTGGCATTGATGAAGGTTTTGGCCAGTACTTGAGGGGCTTTTGGTATCTCGAAGAATTGTCCACGGACGAAGCGGTGGTGGGCTGGAATGACCAAACCATCAAGGATTTCCACGCCCAATCCTGGGCCGATGGGGATGTATTTGTGTACGCCTTTTACAGTCGGCTGTTTGTTCAAATCGCCATCACGAACGAATATATCAGAGAGACTACCGATGCGAAATTGGATGCCAGGGGGGCGGATGCCGCTTTAAAAACCGAGGTAAAAAGATACCGGGCAGAGGCGCGTTTTCTGAGGGCATTGAGTTACTGGCATGCACTGGATAACTTCCGCAACCCGCCATTTGCAACAGAGGATGATGTCGTTGGCACTTTCGTCCCGAAGCAAAAAGATCCCAAGGAGCTTTTCCAATATATCGAATCAGAACTAAAGGCCATTCTGCCTGATCTCGCCGATCCAAGGGCCAATGAATATGGCCGGGCAGACAAAGGGGCGGCCTGGATGTTGCTCGCCAAGCTTTACCTTAATGCAGAGGTGTATATTCATGAAGCCCGATACACCGATTGCCTGACGTATTGCGAATACATCCTCGATGCAGGCTATGAGCTAGAGCCAAGCTATGCAAACCTTTTTTTAGCGGACAACCACAAATCCAAGGAGATCATTTTCCCTGTTGCGTTCGATGGCATCAATACCCGCACCTACGGTGGCACTACCTTCATCATCCACGCCAGTGTAGGGGGGAGCATGATCCCTGAGGAATCCGGGATAAGCGAGCCATGGGCGGGCACACGGACGACCAAGCAATTGATTGAGAAATTCCCTTCCGATTTGACGGGTATTAAGGTGGATTTCAATGCAGGGCAAACTATTTTATTTCCCAAGTTGTATATGCCCGGCTCCCATCAGGGTTGGGACGCCACCCAAACCGGCAACTCCTTGGCGGCGACCTCGACCAGTGCTCCAAACAACAAAATTTACGAGGGACACAAATACTTTACCAGTAGCAATACAGGAGTTTTGTTTACCACGATTCCTTCCAATACCGGGCCGCCAAAATATGGCGATAACGGTGCAAATGGAACCCTTGAAACAGGAGGCGACACCATCACGATCCCCGAAGCGGGGCTTCATTATCTAAAAGTGAACCTCAACACCAAGACTTACACCATTGAAAAACGCAGTTGGAGCATCATCGGTAGTGCCACGGGCGGTGTGGATGTCAACCTGAATTGGGATCCCACCCTTGAAGTGTTGGTGGCCGATGCGCCCTTGACCGTCGGATCTTTCAAATTCAGAGCCAACCAGGATGACGCGATCAATTTGGGCGACAATGCTGCGGACGCGCTTTTGGAATTGAACGGCACCGAAATTCAAATTGATGAACCAGGGAACTACAAAATTTCCTTGGATGTGGACAAGCCCGATTACACCTATCAGATCAGGTTGACCAGTTTTGACCACCGCGGTATGTTTTACACAGATGGACAGAATCTGGAGATCAATGATTTGACCCTGTTCACAGAAGGATACGCCGTCAATAAGTTCAAAAACATCACCTCTGATGGCAAGCAAGGGAAAGATACTTATTACCCGGATACAGACTTCCCCATGTTCCGTTTGGCAGATGTGTACCTGATGGCTGCGGAGTGCCTGCTTAGAACGCCTGGGGGCGACAAAGCCAAGGCTACCGACTATTTCAATGCTGTCCGGACCCGTGCGTTCACGGGTAGCTCTGGCAATTTTACCGTGGAACAACTGGATTTGCCCACCATTCTTGATGAAAGGGCCAGAGAACTTTACTGGGAATGCCACCGCCGGCAAGATTTGATCCGATTTGGGCAGTTCACTGACGGTACCTATAAATGGGCCTGGAAGGGCGGCGTGAAAGACGGCGCGGCGGTAGACAATTATCGAAATATTTACCCTATCCCCTCCCAAGATCTGGGTGCCAATCCGAGTTTGAGCCAAAATCCAGGGTATTGATTAAGGTTGAGGATGATTAGGGTTGAGGGTTGAGAAACGCAACTCTAGCGTCTCAACCCTCAACCCTAAACTCTCAGCCCTCAACACTCTCAACAACAAGTCACTTTTCAAGCATTTAAATTTTTTTCACAATGAAATTACGATTACTTTTTTCAGCGCTGTTTTTCAGCCTACTGTTTGCTGGCATTGGCCAGGCGCAGTCCATAGGCCTGATCGGCACTGCTACGCCGAATGGCTGGGACTCCGACACCAATATGATTCAGGACATGGATAGTTCCCATCTGTGGTCACTGAAACTTAACCTGACTGTTGGGGTGGTGAAGTTCCGCCAGGACGACGCCTGGACGGTCAACTGGGGTAACCCCCTAGATTTTCCAACAGGTATTGGCACACAGGACGCAAAGGACATTCCTATTCCCGCAGCGGGCGAATGGACCGTTACCTTTAACTCAAATACCGGTGCTTACAAATTCGCCTATACTTCAGACATTGGCATTATCGGTGACGCTACCCCCTCTGGCTGGGGCGAGGATACCAAAATGTATTACGATCCTGCTGATTCCAACCAATATTTCATCACCTTGAATTTGGTGGCTGGTGGAGCAAAGTTCCGCGCAAACAGCGACTGGGCGGTCAACTGGGGCGCTGCTGATTTCCCCTCTGGCATAGGCACGCAAGGCGGAGCCAATATCCCTGTTAATATAGCCGCTAAGTATCTGGTTAAGTTTAATAAAGTCACAGGCGCCTACTCTTTTGAAATCGCCGATTACGCAAATATTGGCTTGATTGGCAGTGCAACGCCCGGTGGTTGGAATACCGATGTGGATCTTGTAAGATCTGGCAGTAACCCGGACCTCTGGAAAGTAACGGTCACGCTTACTGATGGCGAAGCAAAATTCAGAGCCAATCATGCCTGGGATATCAGCTGGGGCGACACCTTGTTCCCTTCCGGAATCGGCATTTTGGGTGGCTCGAACATTCCAGTATTGGCAGGTCAATACGTGGTTACTTTCAACAGCAAAACCTTGGAGTACAACTTCGCTCCCCTCGTTATTTACTCGACGGTAGGAATCATCGGAAGTGCTACACCAGGCCAATGGGACACTGATACTGACATGAATCAGGATCCAATTGACCATTCCATCTGGAGATTGCGCCTTATTTTGACCGATGGCGAAGCAAAATTCAGGGCCGACAATGATTGGGCCGTTAACTGGGGCGCAGGCGATTTCCCTTCGGGTATTGCAACGGATGGCGGCGCCAACATCCCTATCCCTGCTGGTGAGTATAAAATCACCTTTAACTCATTTACAGGTGAATACAATTTCGAGCTGCTGCAGATTTATGGCGTAGTAGGTCTCGTTGGTACGGCTACTCCAAACGCATCTTGGGATATTGATGTTGACCTGACAAAAGACCTCGTGGATGAATCGTTCTGGTATATCAATTCAATTGATATGCAGACCGGGGAGTCTAAATTCAGGGCCGAACACGCTTGGGCAGTCAACTGGGGCTCCACTGGTTTCCCGTCCGGTGTCGGTACGCAAAACGGTCCAAACATCCCCATCACGGCAGGCACTTACCGTGCTACCATCAACACTGCAACGGGGGAATATGCATTCGCAGATCCCTCTTCGACGATTGATCTTTTAAGATCCAACAGCGTCATCATTGCGCCAAACCCAGTGAAGGATGTGCTGAATATCCAGATCAGTGCAGCAGAACTGCAAGGCAAATTGAAGGTGATCGTCTTCAATAGCCAGGGCGCTCAGGTGCTGTCTCAAAATTTGAACGTTGAGCATCAAGCCAGCATTGATGTCAAAAACCTGGTTCCTGGTCATTACTTCGTTCATATTGCGAACGATAAATTTGCCGTGGGCAAACAGATTGTGATTGTGAAATAAGGATTGTCCAAGGATTATGTAAAAAAGGGCTGCCTCGATGATCGGGGCAGCCCTTTTCCTTACCAGAATGTCACCGCTACGCGGTTTCGTTTTAGTTATACTCAATCATTTTAAACAAATGAGGTTCTTATTTACCCAATGCTACTCCTTGTACTTTCCTGAAAATATTTTCTTCATACAAGGCACAGTAGTAAAGGCCAGCTGGCAAAGGAGGTATAGGAAATATTAATTCGGATTCAGTCCCAGAACTAAATTCTTTTGAAGCTACCTCCTCCCCTTTTGCATTTAACAACTTGACTTCCAAGGTCTTATTTGTTAAAAACCCTTCTAATCGCAGCCACAAATTGCGTTGACCACTATCTGGCCAAACCTTGAAATCCAGGTGTGGCATTTGCTCTTGAACCGACACCAGATTATCATAATTGTGGCTCATGAAATCCATTCCTCCACCCAGGAGGAGATTGTTTTGAAAATCAAAAAAGGTGGCGTGTTCCTGGTGCGAGCCTTGCCCCCACTGCGTCAAGCAGGGCGACGATTGCCATGCGGGTTCCCAATACAGCACGCCCTTTCCGCCTTTGTTGATAATTTCCTGTGTCAAATCTACCAGCCATTTGCGCTGATTGGCAGGGCTGGCTGGCGCATAGCTGGGATTTAATTCCGTGATGAGATTATTCGCGTTGTCTTCCCATTGGGAGGTCCAAGGGTACCCAGTTTCAAAAATCATAAGCTCTTTGCCAGGGTATTTTTGGCGGAGCTCGGCCACCACATTTCCTGCATCGCCAATACTGGCAGGCTTGTGCCAGGCCCAGTAATAGGAAAGTCCAATAACATCAAAATCCGTTACCCCATTGGTCCAAAATCCATCCATCAACCAGCCCGCATTGGCGGGTCCTGCGATGTGTAAAGCGACTTTTATCTTTTTGCCAGTGCTTGTTTCTACGTCGCGCACCGCTTGAATGGCCCGCTTGAACAACTGACTGTTACGACTCCAGTTCAAACTCCATCCCCCTGCATCCACCGCTGGCGAGAGCAAAATGCCCTTATTGGTCTCGTTTCCAATCTGGACCATTTCAGGCAAAAGGCCCTCAGCGTCCAGGTCAAGCAGTGTTTTTGACAGATAGTTGTACAATGAATCTTTCAGTAGCGGCAGGTTGTCCACCACACCCAGCCATGCCGATGGCGCCACTTGATGGCTGGGGTCGGCCCAATTATCAGAGAGATGAAAGTCGAGCAATACATTCATTCCCAGGACCTTAGCCCGGATGATACTTTTGCGGACATCCTGAAAATCCGAAAACCTTTTGCCAGCATTCAGGGCATCATACCAAGAAGGTGTGTGCCAAAGCCTTAGTCGTACAAGATTGCAGTGGTGGTCTGCAAAAATCTGGTACACATCTTTGGGCTGGCCTTGTTCTTTGTACACCACCACGCAATCTTCCATTTCGTTGACGTAGGATAGGTCCGCGCCGAAGTAAAAGGATTGGGAAGAAGCTGGCAAAGTGTTGATAATGAGGGCGAAAGCGAAGATGTTTTTGATTCTCATTATTTATGGATGTTATTTTTAGCCACTAATTACCCGAATTTTCACGAATTTATTAGTGCTAATTAGTGCAATTCGTGGCAAAAAATTCATTTCAAAATAGCATTCCCTACCGCGCACTCCAGACATCTTTTCTGGTCACAATATCGCGTTTTCAAATGAATCAAAGCCTGTGTTTGAAAAGCATGGCGGGCGGGAACACCCAGTGCAACCCATCCATCTACGATATTGTTTGCCTCTGGCGGAAGTTCTTCGAGTAAAGTGAGTGCGCGTTTTTGAGGTTCATCCAAGTCCCTAATTTTTCCGTAATGGAATAAAAACGGCACGATGGTGTTGATGACGATTAGGTGGACAAAGTCGCGCCCCAAGGTTTTTTCCCGCTTTATGGATGGTTTGTCAAACTGAAAATGGTCGCGCCAATAAGGGCTAAGTTGAACATTAAAATGGTTTTCGAGCTCACGCAAGTTTTTGGTTTCCAAAATTTTAGAGAACAAATGAGCCGATTGATGCACCAGCGCAGCAAACTGCGCCAACCGAACAGTTGGGAAATTTGCCGGACGCAGCCGCAAGAATTTCCACTGACTTTGGGGAAGCGATTCCAACCCGTATTTATGTGCCAAATGGCGGTATTCACGAGTCAGCTCGTTTGGCCATTCATCTCGGTGCGGTTCTTTTAAAAAACCTGCTTGTCCAAAGAGAAGTGCCTCCACTTGCAACAGGCTGGTTTTGTGTTTTGCGAGTGTGAGCAATGGCAGTGACCGCGCGAGGGCCTCAAACGGCTCGGCATTTACTTTCAAACCAAAATTACGCGCCAGCAGGCGATAAAACGCTTCTTCCCAATGGTTTTCTGTGTCTTTCAGTGCCTCTGCAATGGCCGTTGTTTTCAGTTCGAGGCGCTCCACAAGCAATCGGTCGAGCCAGTTGAGTCTGACAATTTCGGGCACTTGCCGGAAAAAATGCTGACAGGGAATCCAGGCTTGTTCGTGTTCGAGCCGTTGGTAGTTTTCCAAAAGTTTAGGCGGGATGCGGCCTTTCAATTCGAGACAGGGAATGCGCTCGCCAGTGGTGCGAAGAATGGGCAGGTCTTCTTCAAAAACAACATGTAATACCACGTTGTCGTAGGCCGGGTCATCACTATGCTTATGGGCTATCCATTCCGAGCTTTGGAGGTGCATCTCCACATTTCCTGCCCAAATGGTGTCGGCAATACGGAGGCGCGCATTAAAAAAATCGGGGCCAGCGTGGGTATTTTGCTCGCCAACAATTTGGATTTCAATGGGTTGGTTTTCAGTAGTGCGCAGGTTTTGAGCGTCGAAGCGTCGCGTGCGCCACAGGAAGTGGAGGAAGGATTCTCGCATGGTAGTTTTCATTTTTTTTACCCGCCGTAGCAATTCGCCGCTGCCGAAGGCAGAGGCGAATGCGAAGGAGGGTTGGTCAGTAACGATAAAATATCATTTTTGGGGGATTTCGATTTTGGGGTTAATAAAAACACTCAACATCAATCAACCCGAGTGTCATGCTGAGCGCAGCGAAGCCTCGGCCCAAGCCAAAGGGGGGTGTTT
>JANMME010001121.1:0-6799 GCA_031373015.1 Saprospiraceae bacterium | reverse complement strand
GGGTTGATGAGGGTTTATTAGGGTTTATGGCCGTTCATCAACCCTCATCAACCCTCATCAACCCTCATCAACCCTCATCAACCCTCATCAACCCTCATCAACCCTCATCAACCCATTCAATATGTACAGACTACCCGTCTTCAGTTTCGGCTTGGCTTTTCCCACGCTTGTCCTTTGCTTTTGCAATGCCAACCAACCAACGGTTGCGCCGCAGCCCGATTTTGCTGTCGTCACCGATTCGCTGCCCTTCGATCTACAAAACCCCTCTCTGACCATCAACCTTGTCAGCGAGGCACTCAAAGAGATTTCGGGCCTAAGCCCGACCGATTCAGCGGGTGTTTACCTTGCCATCGCCGACGAGCGTGGGGAGGTTTTTTTTGTGGAGGGCAATCGCGGCGGGGCGGTGTCTCGCCGTGTTGTGTTCCGCGACAAAGGCGACTTTGAGGGTGTTGAAATGGTGGGTAAAACCATTTGGGCTGCTAAGAGCAATGGCGATATGTATGAAATAAAGGATTGGGAAAAAAGTCAGCCTCAAGTCGTGGAGTTCAAAACCTTTTTGAAAAAGCACAATGATGTTGAAGGCCTTGCCTACGACCCCTGGCGCAAAGCGCTTTTGCTCGCCTGCAAGGAACAGCCCGACAGCCTTTATCCCCGAGATATTTACGTTTTCAATTTGAAAACCAAAACCTTAGACGAATCTCCAGCCTACACCATCCACCCGGAGGAGGTAAACCGGCTGGTGTCTTACGGCGAGGTGGAGAGACACGAATATTTCAGCCCATCAGGCTTGGCCGTTCATCCGCTTACGGGCGACGTGTACGTTATTTCCACGGCACTGAAACGCTTGGTAGTGCTGGATTACGCAACTGGAAAAATCAAATTTGCCCAGCGCCTCGACAAGAAAATACTCCCACAACCCGAAGGCATCTCATTTGATCCACAAGGCAATTTGCTGCTAAGCAGCGAAGGAAAAACAGGAGAAGGCATGATTTTGAAATTTAATTTCAAGGGCAAAAAGTAGATTTGCTGAACTTGCTTGCCCGTAATTTGTTGCAGGGTTGATTGTTTTCAAAAGTCTACTTTTGCGAGACTTTCCGCCATAGGTGGAAGGGTGAATCATCCCGTTCATCGTTTATCGTTAGAAAAATGCCGGTTATTGAACTGAAAATCCCCAATTTGGGCGAATCCATCAGCAGCGTCACCTTCTCCAAATGGCTCAAGCCGGACGGGAGCACCGTCGCGCTCGATGAGCCGCTTTGCGAAATAGAAACCGAAAAAGCCAATCAGGAATTGTCTGCTGACAGCGCAGGAAAACTCACCTGGGTCGCTAAAGAAGGGGAAGACCTGCCCGTGGGGGCATTGTTTGCAAGAATTGATACGGAGGCTTTAGCCGCTTTAGCCGCTTTAGCCGCCATAGCCGCAGGCGAAGGAGGCATTAGCACAACCAGCATGGCCGAACGCAGTCCAGGACTTGCCAATATTGCTGCTGGTACTTCTGCGAAAAGCGCAGATTCCCCAGATTCCAACTATGCTACCGGCACACCCAGCCCCGCCGCTGCCAAGATATTGGCCGAAGGCAACGTGCCACCAGCCAGCGTCAGCGGAACTGGCCGCGATGGGCGCATTACCAAAGACGACGCAGTAAAAGCAGTGGATAGCAGCGGTACCACTCCCCAGACCACGCCCTCAACCTTCAACCCTCAACAGTCAACGGTCAACAGTCAACAGTCAACAGTCACCAACCAACAGTCACCAACCACCAGTTTCTCCCGCACCGAGCGCCGCGAAAAAATGAGCCGAATGCGCCGCACCATCGCCAAACGGCTCGTGAGCGCAAAGAACAATACCGCCATGTTGACCACTTTCAATGAGGTGGACATGAGCGCGGTGATGGCCCTCCGCGAAAAATACCAAGACGCATTCGTCAAGAAATACGGCATCAAACTCGGCTTCATGTCCATCTTTGCCAAGGCTTGCGCCAAAGCACTGGTGGAAATGCCCGAAGTGAACGCTTCGCTCGATGGCGACGACATTATTTACCACGATTACGCCGACATCAGCATCGCCATTTCTACGCCTACCGGGCTGGTGGTGCCGCCGATCCGCAATGTCGAAAGCCTGAATTTTGCCGAATTCGAGTTGAAAATAAAAGAACTTTCTGTCAAAGCCCGGGATGGCAAACTCTCCCTTGAAGAAATGACCGGTGGCACATTCACCATCACCAACGGCGGCATTTTCGGCAGCCTAATGAGCACACCCATTATCAACGAACCACAGAGCGCCATTCTTGGGATGCACGCCATCAAAGAACGACCCATAGTAGTGGATGGCGAAGTGAAAATCCGCCCCATGATGTACCTCGCACTCAGTTATGACCACCGGATTATTGACGGTTCTACTTCCGTCACTTTTCTGGTAAAAGTCAAAAACTTGATTGAAGACCCTACAAGTTTGTTACTCGATCTTTGAATTTTTGAATTATTGATTAAAGCCTTCATCTTCTTAGCGCGTTATTGATAGGAATACTATACTTCGCACCAAAAGGTTTTGTGCATTTTATCCAACCTGTCTGGAAAATTTGCACAAAACCTTTTGGTGCAGAGTATAATTAAAGCGGTCAAAAAGACTTATTTTTGCCCAGTAAATTCGTAATAAAATGCAAAAGCAAATACCAAAACTCGATAATGGACTTTTTTGGGATACAAATGCAGCAACCATTGATTGGGAAAAAAATGCTCGATGGGTAATGGCACGTGTCCTTTCTCGTGGTAATCTACCTGACTTCCGAGAATTAGTGAGGTATTATGGTTTAGACCGCATCAAAACGGAGCTTTTGCAAGTGCGTTTTCTCGATAAAAAGACATTGAGTTTTGTGGCCACAATCTTTCAAGTTCCAAAAGAACAGTTCCGATGTTACACTTTGAGACAGTTGAGCCCAGAACTCTTACAGTACTAAAACGTCTAAGCGCATTGCCAGAATTGGCTGATTTCCAATTGGTAGGTGGTACTTCACTCTCCTTGCAGATTGGCCACCGAATCTCCATTGAAACGCACGAACTATGCAACAATTTATTCCCGCTTCAACAAAAACCGAATTCCGCACCACGCCCGGCGACCCGATTCAAGTGCAGATGCACACCCTCGCCAATGGCCTGCGGCTGTTCCTGACCGTCAATAAGGAAGAACCTCGTGTTTACACGGAGATTGCAGTGCGCGTAGGCTCCAAACACGACCCTGCCGATACTACTGGGCTGGCGCACTATTTTGAGCACATGATGTTCAAAGGCACCGACCGGCTAGGCTCTCTAGACTGGGCAAAAGAAAAGGCAATTCTAGACGAAATTGAACTGTTGTTCGAGCAACACCGTACCGAGCAAAATCCTGAAAAAAAGAAGGGTTTGTACGCCGAAATTGATCGCTTGAGTTTTGATGCCGCCCAGTTTGCTGCTGCCAATGAATACGACAAGTTGGTGAGCGAAATGGGTGCGAAAGGCACAAATGCCTACACTTGGGTGGAACAAACCGTGTACGTGAACGACATTCCTTCCAACGAGTTGGAACGTTGGTTCGCCCTCGAAAGCGAACGCTTCCGCAGGCCTATTTTGAGGCTGTTCCACACGGAATTGGAGACTGTTTTTGAAGAATACAACATCAGTCAGGACAAGGATTTCCGCAAAACCCTCAAAGCGATGCAGGAGTCCCTGACACCCAGTCACCCCTACGGAACGCAAACGACCCTTGGGCGCGGCGAAGACTTGAAAAACCCCTCGCAGACCAATATTTACAAGTTTTTCGACACCTACTACGTGCCAAACAACATGGCCATTGTGATGGCTGGCGATTTTGATCCTGCCATGGCTGTTAAACTGGCGGAGCGGTATTTTGGCGGGTTTGAGCGAAAAGAACTGCCAAAATTCAAATTCAAGCCCCAGCCCGAATTGACCTTGCGCACATTGCGCGATGTGTGGGGGCAGGAATCGCCTTGGGTCGAAATGGGCTGGCGCCTACCCGGCGCGAAATCTGAGGAGGCCGCGTTGTTGCTGCCTTTGGTGGCTGGAATTCTGCACAACTACCAGGCGGGGCTTTTCGACCTGAACATCGTGCAAAAGCAGCAACTTTTGGAGGCTTACGCTTACCCGCGCGTGTACGAAGATTTCTCTTCCCTGCTGCTCATGGCGAAGCCGCGCGAGGGCCAGTCGCTCGAAGAAGTGGAAAAGATTTTGTTGCAGGAAATAGCAAAATTGCGGCGCGGTGAGTTTGAAGAATGGCTGCCAGAAGCAGTTGTAAAGGACATGAAACTTTCAGAAATCAGGTCGTTTGAAAAAAACCCGGGACGTGCAAACGCTATCACCAATGCTTATGTGTTGGGCATTGAATGGACGGAAATGGTGCGGCGCTGGAAAAAATTGGCCCAAATAACCAAAGCGGACATCGTAGCCTTTGCCCAAAAACACTTCCTCGACAACAATTTTGCAGTGGTGTACAAACACACCGGCGATGATCCTTCTGTGATGAAAGTGGAAAAACCACCCATTACGCCCATCGAAGTGAATCGCGAAGGAGCTTCGGGTTTTGCGCAGGAATTTTTGGCTTGGGAAACGCCCGAGGTAGCGCCAGAATTTGTTGATTTTAAAAAGGTCATCAAAACCAGAGCCCTCTCGAAAAATTTAAAACTCCGGTCGGTACAAGACCGCAAGAGCAAACTTTTCCGCTTGCACTATTGCTTCGATATGGGCAAACTGAGCGACCGTCGCCTGGCCGTTCTAGCAGGTTATCTCCATTTTCTGGGCACCTCCAAATATTCCCCCACGGAGATTCAGCAGGCATTTTACCGACTTGGGGCGAGTTTTAGCGCCGAGTGTCGTGACGAGCATTTTTTCTTCTCTCTGACGGGCTTAGAGGAATCTTTCGAAGAAGCACTGGCACTTATGGAGCACCTGCTCGCCGATGCACAACCGAACCCCGAGGCGATGTCAAATCTCGTGGCCGACATATTGCTCCGTCGCGAAAACGACAAAAAAGACAAGCGGGCAATCTTAACAAAAGGCATGGCGAATTATGCCAAGCATGGTCCCAAAAACCCCTTCACCGACAAACTTACCGTCGAACAACTCCACGCCCTTTTGCCCTCCGATTTGACGGATTTGTTAAAGAGTTTGCCCTTTTTCCAGCACGAAGTGTTCTATTTTGGGACAAAAAGCGCAAGCAAAGTCGCCGCATTGTTGAAAAGCCATCACGAACTGTCCAACGCTTCTAAGAAGCCGCTCTTGCCAAAAAAATATCCTGAAATCGCGGTCAAGAAGGACAAAGTCTATTTTGTGAACTTCCCTTCTGTGCAGATCGAAGTGCTAATGCTTTCAAAAGGAACACCCAAATTCAACTTGGATGAGTTTGTGTTTGCCGAATGGTACAACCAGTACTTTGGTTATGGCCTTTCGAGCATTGTATTTCAGGAAATCCGAGAATCGAAAGCACTGGCTTATTCCGCTTATGTACATGCAGGGAGCCCGCCCAAGAAAAACAAGGCGCATTGGCTCCAAGGCTATGTTGGCACCCAACCCGACAAACTGCGCGACGCGGTGGAAGCATTTCAGGCCATTTTGGAGGAAATGCCCGTTTCGCTCCCACAGATGGAACACGCCCGGCAGGGGGTGCTGAAACAGATATCGGCAGGTCGTATCTCGCAGTCGGAATTGTACTGGGCCTGGCGCAGTGGCCGTGACAAGGGATACGCGAACCGCGACCTCCGCAAAGACATTTTCAACGCCATTGAAAAGGCCAAAGCGGCAGATTTGATTGATTATCAACGCAATCATGTAAAAGGCCGGCATTACACCTGGCTGGTACTTGGAGAGCGCGAACGTATTGATTTCAAATACCTTAAAACAATTGGAAAGGTGGTGGAATTGAGCTTGGAGCAAGTGTTTGGGTATTAAGGATGTGCGTTTAGTTAGGCCTGTTTTTTGACGCGAACTACAAGATTCTTAAATTTTCGAGATAGATTTTCGGCCATGCTTCACAGCATGGCCGCTTTTTTTTTGTGCTAAAATGCCAAACCGATTTTTCATGCTATCTTTGACTTGTTGAGCAAGCATTTTAAGGGTTCGTTGCATCTCTGGTGCTTAAACACCCTCTCACCTTTCCAATCATTCAAATTTATGATGAAACGCTATACATTCTTCCGTTTAATCCTTTCTATTGCGCTTTTTGCTTCCCCTTTCATCTTGCGCGCCAATGGCGACCCGACCGGAAACCCGCTCAATGGGAATCCAATTACACTCGACTCAGCCATGAAGTTGGGGCACTGCAACCCAATTGTTCAGGTAAACCCTAACTGCGCCACCCACACGATCATTTTGCGCGCATTCGTTGATTTTGCATTTTCAGGCCAACGGGTACCTATTATAGCCCAATGGAACACGGGAGAACTTGCACACATTATAACCGTCACCCCTCCTGGCAGTTGGAGCTGGGATCCCTCTGGCACAGGGTGCGAGCCCAATCACTGGGATAATGAGTATACTGCGCTCGGCGCATTTTTTAATGGTCCTTTGGAAATTACCGGCCCCCTTGGCATTTGCCCGGGCGAGAGCTATGACCTAAACGTGCTTAACCCCGATGGGGCTGTTTTTAGCAACATTAATTGGTCTCCAGGTGGAAGCTCCTCGCTTCCATTGAATATCAATACTGGAGGCGTTTACAACCTTTCCCTGACAGACGAATTTGGCTGCCCTTTCTCAGACCAGATAATTATTCCCGTGAGCCCTGTTGTAGCCCCCGCTTTGATTGCCCCACAGGC
>JANMME010001098.1:0-2573 GCA_031373015.1 Saprospiraceae bacterium | reverse complement strand
GCATTGCGTCAAGGATCGTGCAGTCTTCAAAGCCTGCGTTCATGCCTTGTCCGTAGAACGGAACAATGGCGTGGGCTGCGTCGCCGAGCAACAGGATTCGATTCTGCCATTGCCAGGGCGAGCAATTCACGGTGACCAATGAAGACGTGGGATTGGCCCAAAAATCGCGCAAAAGCGTGGGCATGAGTGGGATGGCATCGGGAAAGTATTTTTGGAAAAAGGCGAGCACATCATCGTCGGTTTTCAATTTTTCAAACGACACCTCGCCTTCAAAGGGCAGGAATAAAGTACAGGTGAAACTCCCATCGGCATTGGGCAGCGCAATGACCATGTGATTGCCCCTGGGCCAAATGTGCAAGGCGCTGGGATCCATACGGTGCTCCCCGTTTTCAAGCGGCGGGATGGTCAGTTCTTTGTAGCCGTGCTCCAGGTAAAATTGGCGGTAATTGAACCGGTCGGTGCGCTGAAGCACATTGCGCACGGCGCTGAAAGCCCCATCGGTAGCGAAGATGAGCGGTGCCTCGATGGTTTTTAACTCATTGGTTTTCAAGTCCTCAAACGTGATGGTCGGATTATTCAAATCCACATCCGTACAGCGGTGATCGAAGAAAAACTCGACATTGGGGAAGGTGCCGGCGATGTTCAGCAGTTCAAGATTGAGTCCCCCACGAGAGACGGAATAAATGGCCTCGCCTTCTTTGCCGTAGGGTTGGAAGGTCATCTCGCCTGTCGTGCTGTGCATCATACGGCCCGGCATCGGAATGGCCACTTTTTCGATCTTTTCGCGGATACCGGCTTTTTCGATGGCTTTCCAACCGCGCTCGCTCATGGCGAGGTTGATGCTTTTCCCGCCCGAGTAACCGGCCGCGCGCATATCGCTGCGGCGCTCAAAAACTTTTACGGAGTAACCTCGGCGCGCCAAAAAAACGGCCCACAAAGAGCCGACAAGGCCAGCGCCAACTATGATTGCCGCTCCATCCAGCCCTTTTATAATCGGAAAAGGCAGTGTTCCTTTTTTCATGTATGGAAATCAAAAAGTTATACCTTAAATTTAAGGTTGGCAAAAATAGAGAACCTCGTTATATTTGTTCCGTTTTCCCCGTGTGTGAATATTTAATTCAGTGTTTCACAATAACAGGCCCCGACCCCATCATTTTTCCCGCCAAAGAAATTCTTAGAAAATAGATTCCCTCAGCCACTTCTGGCAGCGGCAGCATTAAACGCTGTGGGCCATGCGCTTGCAAAGTGTTGGAAAGCAATGCGACAGGGCGACCCGTCAAATCGTACAATTCCAACAAGGGCTTGCCAGAAGCCATCAGTTCATATTGCGCCCAAAGAAAATCGGTAGTAGGGTTGGGAAAGATGCTGATGGACTGGATATCTTCTGGTATATTTTGTTCTATTCCAGACGTCGGCACGGCTTCTATGGCCCCGATGGAAGGCGGATTTGCAAAATGATGATGCAAAAAATCAAATTTTGGATCATTCAGTGCTGCGCCTGTTCCTGAAGCCGGGCTATTGGGCGGGATGGAAAAGTTGAAGGTCGAAGTGTCAGCGAACAATGGATCAGCATTGAGTATTTGATTGGTCTCAAATACTGGAATTTCTGGTCCGTTCCAGCTTGGGTTTTCGAAATTGTACCAAAGATTGTTGGAATAAACAAAGGTCTCCGGGCGTGTATTGGGACCGACATTTGTTTCAGTGGGGATATTGCCTAAATAAATTATGTTGTTTCGGAACGAGTTGTCGCCGCATTCGATAAAACGGCTTGGATCCACGGTTTCCTGGAGAATACGGACGACCCACTTTTGCGGCTGAAAAAAGGTGTTGTTGATCACATCCACATTCACTGCTCCCACATAAGCGATGGGCGCTTCAGAGCCGATAAAAATATTGGAAAATACCTGTATGTGCGCTGCTTCAAAATGTGCGGTATCGGGTCGGAAAAATTGGAGCCCGGTGCTGCCACCTATATTCAGCGCGCGGGAACCAGCATTGAAAAAAGAATTGCCCTCGATTCGAATATTTTCGCTACCACCCTTGCATTGTATAGCGTTGGATCCCATTGCTCCGAAATAATTGCCTTGAATAACCCCGTTGTGACAGCCCACCATATCAATACCGCTTCCACCAGCCGCGCCATTTTGAAACGTGCAATTCCGTATCTCAAAATGGTCAAGGCCGGAAAGTTTTAGCAAATCGTTGTTGCCGCTCGCCGACATATCCTCGAACACACAATTTTCAAAAATCACGTGGTGTGCAGGGGTGTCATAACTTCCGCCATCATCGGTATTGAGTCCATTGCCAGTCTGGTGCCGAAAAACAAGACCTTTAACATGCAGGTATGCTGGTTCCACCAAGTGGATCGCATTGGCGCCCCCTTCGAAAAAGACGGTTTCGTCCGGCAGGTTGCGTATGGTAATCCACTGACCGGGCAATCCCTTCAAGTTCGTTATCTGCATACCGCCCGGATAAATGCCCCCGTGCATCAAAATAGTATCACCCGGCTGTACCACAGCGGCTGCGGCGCTGAGGCTTGGATACGCTTGACCGTTGCCAACGTGCAGTGTTGC
>JANMME010001036.1:0-6365 GCA_031373015.1 Saprospiraceae bacterium | reverse complement strand
ATCCACCCTTACCCGATATGTCAGAAACAACCCTATCCAAGCCGGCCCTCTTCATGGCGGTCATTGTATTGGCTGTAGTCGCCGCTTGGGAGATCAGCCTCAGAAGCAATGGCATCATCATTTCCTACGATGACGGCCCTCCGCTATGGTCCGACAAACGCGCGATGGTGTATGAGCCTTCGGACAAAGCCGTGGTATTTATCGGCTCTTCCCGCATGAAATATGATCTCATTATTCCCACTTGGGAAAGTATAACTGGCTGTCATGCCGTGCAATTAGCCATCGAAGGAAGTTCGCCGCGCCCAGTGTTAGAAGACCTGGCCAAGGATCCAAATTTCAAAGGGCGGCTGATCGTGGATGCTACCGAAGGCTTGTTTTTTTCTGATCGCGGCAATAGAAGACCCAATGAAAATATCAAATATTATCATGACCGCACACCAGCCCAGCGCGTCAGTTTTGAACTCAATCGAGTACTGGAGTCTCAATTCGTTTTCCTGGACAAGGATAATTTTTCCCTAAATGCGCAATTGGACGCCCTCGAAATCCCGAGTCGGCCGGGCGTGTTTATGATGCCAATTTTCCCGATGGACTTCCAGCAAAACACCTTTGATCGGCAGATGTACATGACTAACAGGTTTGAAGCAGATACCAATCTTCAAAACAAAGTGAGCGGTATTTGGAAGTTTTTTGGTAAAATGGCGAAAGGTGCTCCGCCTATGGCTGACGATGAACTGAACGCAATTTTCCAATCTGTAAAAGAGGCAACAGATAAGATCAAGGCACGAGGTGGCGAGGTGGTGTTTCTGCGGCCGCCTTCCAGCGGCCCAGCTTTGATGGGTGAAAAAGGGAGGTTTCCAAGAGAAAAATACTGGGATCGCTTGTTGGTTGAGACTGGATGCCCCGGTATTCATTACGCTGATTATCCGGCGATTGCGAATTTCATTTGCCCGGAGGACTCGCACTTGAAAGTGCAGGATGGAGCAATCTTCACCAAGAAAATCATCGAGATTTTAGTGCAAGAAAAAGGCTGGAAATTCCCTAACACAAACCCTAAGTAAATCTCATGGTATTCAACTCCTACACTTTCCTCGCCTTTTTTGCCATCATACTCGTCTTGCACAATTTGCCCTTGTCATGGACGACTAAAAAGGTGAACCTGCTGCTGGCCAGCTATATTTTTTACGCGGCCTGGAATCCGCCGTTCATCTTGCTGCTTTGGCTTTCTACGGTGGTTGACTTTTTTGTAGGCAGAGCGCTATACACACAGGAAAACCCGTACAAGAAAAAACTGCTCCTGGTCATCAGCCTGATCGGCAACCTCGGCATGTTGTGTTTTTTCAAATACGGCACGTTTTTGCTCGACAATTTGGTGTTGCTTGTCAATGCTTTCGGGCTGGATTACCATCCGGCGAAACCCAACATCATCCTGCCAGCGGGCATCTCGTTTTATACGTTTACGACCTTGTGTTATACAATTGATATGTATCACAAGAAGAGCGAACCCGTAAAATCCATGCTGGATTTTTCACTTTTTGTTACCTTTTTCCCACATTTAGTGGCAGGCCCTATAGTGCGTCCGCCGCAATTGGTACCGCAGTTTGAAACGCCACGAACTGCCAATACCAAACAAATGATGGATGGCCTGTTCCTCTTGTCGCTGGGCTTGTTCATGAAAGTGGTGCTGGCCGATGGCATGTTGGCTGGCTCGGCAAATGATGTGTTTGGCACGAGCGATGTGTTGCCTGCGCTGGATGCCTGGGCAGGCGTATTTGCTTTTTCAGGACAGATATTTTTTGACTTTGCCGGGTACTCAACCTGCGCTGTTGGCGTGGCGCTCTGCCTGGGTTTTGTGCTGCCACAAAACTTCAATTATCCCTACGCAGCCATTGGTTTTTCTGATTTCTGGCGGCGCTGGCACATCACACTTTCGGCCTGGCTACGCGACTACCTGTACATCCCATTGGGCGGCAACCGGCACGGGCTGCGGCGTACTTATTTTGCCCTGATGGTCACCATGCTTTTAGGCGGCCTTTGGCACGGCGCCAACTGGACCTTTGTGGTCTGGGGCGGTTTGCACGGATTGTATTTGTGGGTGGAGAAATTTTTCAGAGACATACGTGCAGGCGCTGCGGGGGGCGATCTGACCGTTGACCGCAACCCCTGGCTCGGCTTTTTCTACGCCTTCCTGACTTTTATGCTGGTTAACATCACCTGGGTGTTTTTCCGCTCCGGCACGTTTGAGAAAGCCTGGCAAATGCTGGTGTCTATGTTTGGGATGGCCTCAGAGGGCAAAGCCATGTTGACCAGCCTGGCCTTGCTCAAAATAGCCATTGTTATTCCGGCCATGCTGATTGCCCACTGGCTGATGCGCAATACCAAAGTGTTGGAAGTAGCCCACAGTCTATCCTGGTGGAAAGTGGGCATCGTCTGGTCCGCGATGATTCTGCTGTTGATCTGGGCACAAGAGAGCGGGAGCTCGTTTATTTATTTCCAGTTTTAGGGGGAGGAGCGAATTGAAATGACACAATGGGGCACAAATTGGAAAAATTTCAGGCCATAAAACGACATATATTGTTTTCAATATATTTGGATGGGGTTTATTAATCGAGTAATAATTGTAATTTAAGTCAAATTTGATTGATCGTATTTCACCTTTGTAATCAAATTACATGGAGCAAGCCGAAAATCCAAACAAAGAGTAGGCAATAATTATTAAACTCAAATATCATGGCCATCAACAAAACCTCCTCGCCCATCCAACACAAGCTCTCGGAAGAAATATTGAAAGCCGCAGCGGTTCCGACACAAAACGGAGTTGCTACCAAATATTGGCTTGAACTTATTTCTTTGCCTGCGGGGCACAACAATCGCCTTTGGCTCTTCGTGAACAGCACGTGGACTCATTTGGACAATTCCACCACTGGGCAGCAAGCCGACGTTCAACAATCGTTTTATAACGGAAGCAACATGGAAGTTGCGGTTTGGTACGATAATAGCAACACCATTGTTGGATTGGTTGTAAGAACTCTTTAAGGTTTTAGAAATATGAATCATAAGCCATCTCGAATTTTCGGGATGGTTTATGTTAAGTGGGTCACTGCTTTAACAATTTGCCACGCAGCACTTTACCTCCATATCGCGCTTGCACTGCATAAACACCTGAAGCCCACTGGTGTGTATCCAGATAGACCCGGCCATTGCGAAGCATTGGCGCAGTGTCATTCAGTATAGTCCGGCCGGTCATATCTACTATGTTGAGTTTGCATTCGCCATTTGAAACACCTTCGGGAAATTCCAACATGACCCAATCGCCAGCTGGTTGCGGAAAGGCGCGTAGCAACCAAACGGTGTCCTCCACGGGGACAGAAGTATGGAGCGAATCAAGCCTTAATTCCACGCAATAATCCTCCACCTGCCCAAACCCAAAAACAGTGCAAGGGCTGGGCGGGGGATCGCTAGACGTGGTGTATTTCATCATGACCCGAAGCCGAGTGAGGCCGGGTAAGGCGAGTGCCGGCACTGGAATCAAGCCCTCGGCAACACCTTCAAATGCGTAACCAGGGTCGTAGGCCAATTCATCGTCATCCTCGAAATCGCCGTCTTGATTGAAATCAACAAAGACGCGGAAGTATTCCTTCGTTGGGCTGCCTGAAAATCCTGGGGAAATCACGATCTGGGTGCTGCTTCCCGATACCAATTGGGGGAAGATCGGCTGATCAAGGCCAAAATTCTGATAACCATTCCCGCCGGGCCCAGACTCGTGAAGCCAATCACCCATTTGCACCGAAGCGATCCATTCCTCGGTTGCATCTTCAGCCTTTACCGTGCAATAATCCACTTCATTACACGACCCACAACCTTTTGTCTGGAACGAAATGAGGGGAGAAAAATCGGTGAGCCAGTTCTCGCAACGTGCCCGCACTTGCACTTCATAATCGGTGCAAGGCGCTAGATTTTGAAATACCAATAAGCTGGTATCGGTTTCAAAAACGATCCAGTCAGTATCCCCTACTTTGCGCATCCGCAGCAGGTATTTGTTAGTTGAAGCACTTGACTCCCAAGCAATTGCTACCGCGTCGCTCGGATTGCTTTCTACCCAAACCTGTTTGGGGGCAGTGCAACACCCTTTGGTTTGAAAAATAAAAGGCTGCGACCAAGGGCTTAACACGCCACCTTCGCAAACAGATTGCAACTCAATGACATAAGAAGTACAGTGGGATAAACCCGTCATCAAAAATGTGTCAGGCACAGTCAGCAAGGTGTGCCAAATGCCTGTGCCCAATACGCGCCATCGAAGGTTGACATGAATAGCAGTCGTTGGTTTCGTCCAGAGCAGCAAGACAGAGGTATCGGTCAACATTTCCGTTTTGAGCGCATAGGGCGTCGGACAATCGCTGCACTGGTTTTCATAAGTTTTAATCGTGCTGTACAGGTTGAGCCGACCATCTGTAAAGGTTTTTCCGGTGAGCGATGGATTGGGCGTTACGTTTTCCAGAATCAGGCTTTTTACCCATGAGGCAGCAGATTCAGGGTCCGTTTTTGCCAATGCAATCAGGTTGGGGCAAGGGGCAGCGTACAACAGCGCCACCGCACCCGTCACCTGCGGCGCAGCGAAAGAAGTGCCGGAAAAGTAGCCGTAGCCGCCTGCAGTAGCGGCCGTGTACACCTCTTGCCCATAAGCCCCGAGGTCAACGTGTTGCTTGCCCCAGGCTGCATTTTCTGCCTTTTGGTCGCTGCTGTTGAGGCTGGTGACCGCAATGAGAAAATTGCTGGGGCAGGCAGTGGGCAGATCACCTACCTCGTCTACGTTAACGGGCAGATTTGCCGTAGCAGCCACGCTTACAATGCCCGCAGCCCCCAATTTATCAAAGGCTTCGCACCAAAGGGGGGCCTCAGCAGGCTGACCGTAATTGATGCCCCAGGAGCAGTTTACCGTCACGACGAATGCGCCCTTTTCCCCCCAAGAGGTATTGTAGCGCTGGCGGGCCTGAAAAACGTAATCGAAAGCGGCTAAAACGGATGATTCCAAGCCACCTGCTGCCACGAACATGATTTTGGTGTTCCAGTTCACCCCAGTCACACCAATACCGTTGTTGCCACGGGCACCCAAAATGGCACTCACAGGCGTTCCGTGTGCCGTGGAATTCCCTTCAATATTGTCGCTTTCTGAAAAAGTATTCCAGCCCCTGAAATCGTCGGTGTAGCCGTTTCCATCATCGTCTATATCGTTGTTGGGAATCTCCGCCCGGTTGCGCCAGAGATTGGGTGCAAGGTCGGGATGGGCTGCATCAAGCCCTCCGTCAATGACCGCGATCACGATGGTGTCGCCCGCAGGCGTGAGGCCGCCCGTGGTGATGTCCCAGGCTTGCTCGGCGTCCAGGTCGGCATCCAAGACGCCTCCGTTAGCGCCGTCGTTCAAGAGCTGCCATTGTTGGGGGAAAAGTGGGTCGTCTGGAACTGTTCTGCTTTCCAGGAGGTGGTTGAACTGCGCACTTCCTACTTCCGGTTGTCGGCGAAGCCAGCCCAAGGTCTCTTGCTCCGGCAAATCAGAGCGTAAAAGCCAGATATTGAGGAGCTTGGAAACCTTTTCTGCAAAAACTTCAGGCCCCATGCGACTGGTCAACGCAGCAGCGTCCAGCCCATCGGAAAGCGACACCAAAAACGCGCCGGGCTGGTGTGGGGCGGTTTGTGCATCGGTTGGGAAGGGAGCTAAGAAAACAATGGAAAAAAACAGCAGGGCGGCGCGAGTCATCATCTTGGGTGCAAAAGTACAGCCCGTCTGAGACCTGGTTAGACCAAATCTTGAGAGGAGTACAATTTTGGCAAAAATATATCCTAAACGGATGCAGGACTTTTTAAGCCATACCATTGATTAGAATATACAAATTTAGACGCACATTTGCGCTTACACTCTGGACTTAAGATTCACTAAAACGAACAATCAAATCATAATTAACATCCATTCATGAAAGCAATCACCGCCTCCGAGGAAATCCTCGACCAACTGGCCCGCCAAGTTTTGATGGTTGATTCCAACAACCAAAGCCTGATCCCGGGTTACAAAGACATCATCAACAATGGCCTGCCGAAGCGCCACCTGCCTGCAAAAAAGAAGGTTTTGATCATTGGTGCCGGGATTTCCGGACTCCTTGCCGGGAAACTGCTCAAAGACGCGGGCTACGAGGTGCAGATCCTCGAAGCCAACGACAGCCGGGTGGGCGGAAGGATCAAAACCTTTCACAAAACAGCCGACCGTCAACCTTACCAGGATCCCGAACAATACGCGGAAGCCGGCGCCATGCGTATTCCCAACAGCCACCCTTTGGTCAACGCTTTGATTGACAAAATGGGCCTCGGTGCTGAAA
>JANMME010001005.1:0-6339 GCA_031373015.1 Saprospiraceae bacterium | reverse complement strand
CTGCACAAAGTGAAAAAGCGACCAAGTATTATAGAAACCCATGCTGTTTTCCGGTTTAACAAATCAATTTCTATGAAAAAAAATATCTATTACACCCTGCTTCCCTTACTGCTTTTACTCTTGAAAACCAATGCATTGGAGGCTCAGTCCGTTGCCCGACGCTGGAACGAGGTGATGCTTCAGGCCATCCGTGAAGACCTGGCTCGCCCGCCCGTGCAAGCGCGCAACCTTTTTCACGTTTCGATGGCTATTTGGGACGCATGGGCGGTCTATGACACACTGAGTGCCGACACGTACTTACTTGGCAAAACGGTGGGAAACTTCACTTGCCCATTTGATGGCGTGCCCATGCCACCCGACATCAAGGCAGCGCGCGAAAAGGCGATCAGTTTTGCGGCTTACCGTCTTTTGACCCGGCGCTTCCAAAATTCGCCGAATAGTGCGGCAAGCATTCAGCGGTTCAGGAATTTGATGGTGGATTTAGGCTACGATTGGACGTTTAACGCCAATAATTACCAGTCTGGCGACCCGGCAGCGTTGGGCAATTACATCGGAGATTGTGTAGGGTTTTATGGCTTGACCGATGGCGCTAACGAACAAGGCAATTATACCAATATGAACTACCTGCCTGTCAATCCTCCCTTAAACCCCGAATTGCCAGGTAATCCTGCCTTGTTTGATCCCAATCGTTGGCAACCCCTTCTTCTGAGCAACGCTATTGACCAAAATGGCAACCCCATTCCTGCACTCCAAAAATTCCAAAGCCCGGAGTGGGGCAGGGTAGTGCCGTTTGCATTGGCGGATTCACAAAAAACAGTTTATCAAAGAAATGGCTTTGACTGGCCAGTGTACCTTGACCCCGGTCCCAACTCGTTTTTGGACACTATAGACGGCGGCGGAACTTCGGAAGAATACAAATGGAACTTCAATATGGTAACCATTTGGTCTTCGCACCTTACCCCAAACGATGGGGTAATGTGGGACATTTCGCCCGCCTCTATTGGAGATACGCCCTATCTTCCGACGACTTTCCAAGAATACAAAGATTTTTACAAAATATCGGGCGGAGGCCCCAACAATGGCCGTCCGATCAATCCTAAAACGGGGCTGCCTTATCAGCCTCAGATCGTTCCAAGGGGCGATTACACCAGGGTGTTGGCTCAGTTTTGGGCCGATGGACCCAACTCTGAAACACCGCCTGGCCACTGGTTTGCGATCTTGAACAAGGCCATGGATCACCCACAATTTGTTCGGAAATTCAATGGCACAGGTACCGTACTTGATTCACTCGAATATGATGTGAAAGCTTATTTCGTACTTGGTGGAGCTGTGCACGATGCCGCTATCACCGCCTGGGGTATAAAAGGTTGGTACGACGGAACACGCCCCATCACTGCCTTGCGTTGGATGGCCGACAGAGGTCAAAGTAGTGACCCAGCGCGGCCCAACTACGATGTGGCCGGCTTACAACTCGTGCCAGGATATATTGAACAAGTAGAAATGGGCGATCCCTTGGCCGGTGCAAACAACCAGAATGTGGGCAAAATAAAGTTCTACACCTGGCAGGGCTTTGATTCCATTAGCAACCCTGTTACCGACATCGCAGATGTTGGCTGGATTTTGGCGGAAAAATATTGGACATTTCAGCGTAAAACCTTTGTGACACCACCTTTTGCGGGATATATCTCTGGGCACTCCACATATTCTCGATCGGCGGCGGAAGCGATTACATTACTCACTGGCGACGAGTATTTCCCCGGAGGCATGGGCGAATACCATATCGCTGCCAACAGCGGATTTCTCGGGCTAGAAAAAGGGCCCAGTGTAGACGTGACCCTCCAATGGGCTACCTACCGCGACGCTTCTGACCAAACGAGTCTCTCGCGTATTTGGGGCGGTATTCACCCGCCAGAAGACGATATCCCTGGTCGAAAACTGGGTATAAAAGTAGGCCAAGGGGCTTATTACAAGGCCAAATCCTACTTCTACAACAATGATCAGGACGCAGATGGCTACAATGCCACCGTGGACTGTGACGACCACAACCCTGCCGTTTACCCTGGCGCGCCTGAACTTTGCGATGGCCTTGACAACAATTGCAATCAACAAACCGATGAAGGCCTGGTGTTCACTGAGTATTTTGCAGATGTGGATGGCGACGGTTTCGGCAACTTGAATGCTCCCTTAAATTCCTGTTTGGCATCCCCTCCGGCTGGTTATGTGACCAACAGCATGGACTGTCTGGATAATTTTACTACCGTATATCCGGGCGCTCCAGAGCTTTGCGATGGTATGGACAATGACTGCAATGGCGATGTTGACGATGGACTCAGCTTCACGCTTTATTATGAAGATGCCGACGGCGATGGATTTGGAACCCCCAACAGTAAGTTTCCTTCTTGTTTGCCCGAACCTCCGGGAGGGTTTGTGGTCAATAATTTGGATTGCAACGACACCAATGCCGCTATCAACCCCAACACGGCAGAAATTTGCGACAACCTCGACAACGATTGCAATGGCCTGATAGATGACGAACTTCCGCTCAATACTTATTACGCAGATGCTGACGGAGACGGCGATGGCGATCCATCGCAATCTATCGCCAACTGTTTAACGTCCGCACCGGTTGGCTATGTAGCCAATGCCAATGATTGCGATGATACCAATGCCGCCATAAACACTGGCGCCACAGAATTGTGTGACGACATTGACAACGACTGTGACACGCAGATTGACGAAGGTTTGCCTCAATACACCTATTATTTTGATGAAGATGGCGACAGTTTTGGGGGCACTACTTTGTCCATTACCAATTGTAGCGCAACCCCGGTACCAGGCTATTCTACCAATAACCTCGACTGCGACGACACCAATGCTGCCATCAATCCCAATGCCATTGAGGTAATAGATGGCGTTGACAACAACTGCGATGGCAATGTTGGCACCTCGGAGTTGAATTTGGTGGTCAAAACCTACCCGAATCCCGTACGCGATGTGCTGACCATTGCGCTCGACGAGATATCAGGAGTTGCCGAAGCTCAAATCTCCAGCATGGAAGGCAAGGTGTTGGAATCCAGGCAATTAGACTTCAGCAGCGGACAGGCCACCTTGAGTTTTGTGGGGCTTCCGCAGGGGGTGTATTTGCTGCGTATTGCGGATGCTACGGGTGGGAAATATTGGGTGCAGCGGGTGGTGAAGATGTAGGGAATATCCAATATCCAAGGGAATATCCAATATCCAAGGGAATATCCAATATCCAAGGGAATATCCAATATCCAACAAGGAATTTCCAATGTCCAAGTAAGTGCTACTTATGGCCACTCACGGTGACCTGATTGTGTTGATCTGCAACAAAATCCGAGAGCAACGCCCACTTGGACATTGGACATTTATAGCGGGCCGGAGCGAGACGTTGGTAGCGCTCCGGCCATTTTTTTGCCCAAGGATAGATGATAGATTGTGTTTTAGTGTTAAATTTGCTTGCTTAGTTTGGCCGTTTGAGATTTGTTTAATACTATTGTACTCGGTTTTGCTCCGATACTTCTCAATCGTGCGCACGGGGGCAAGCCTTCATTTCTGTTTTATCCTGTTTACTTGCCCTGTTGTCCGCCTTCGTTATAACTACGGCGGATAAAAAGGCGGGTTTTAATCGCTTCGACCAACTCCCATACTTGCAGCAGTTTTATGGAAAGTTTACCTGTCCCGGAATGGGGATGGGTGGTCGTTTTTATTATTTTTAATATATAAAAAATTTCCAAAAAATAAAAAAAACTTAATTTTAAAGCTCCAACGCTCCAACGCGAAACCAAATAAATCAAGGGATTATGCCTCAATTCTTGTATTTGCCTTGTTTTTGGGGCTGCATTCGTTCACGCTTGCGCAACCTTGCAACTTGTTAGCAAACTTCTCATTTACGGTTTCCGGATGTGATGTTTCCTTTCAGCCTTACAGTAATGGAAGTGGGATGGCACATTTCTGGACTTTCCAAACTTCTGATCCAGGTACTGGATTCACTTCAGCATCAAATATTGCCACACCTGTGCATACTTTTGGTTCATCAACAAGCCCATTCATAAGGACAGTGACCCATTCGGTTACGATTGGTGGCGTCATATACACTTGCACAAAACAAATCTATGTAATGTGTACGGAAGGTTGCGATGACAGATTTTTTAGTTATACCGTTAACGGCTGCACCGTCACGTTCTACTCTCCATATCCTAGCCAAAATTGGAATTTTGGGGATGGTAACAGCAGTAACCAACCCAATCCAACACATACATATACCGCTGATGGCGACTACCTGATTACGTTCAATATTCCGGGCACCGATGTAATCTGCCGAAAAACGATCCGTGTGGCCTGTGGCAGTACACAGACCTGCTGTACAACGGCGTTTACAGGAGAAGTAAAAAGAGAATGCAGCAAATTGATTCTGTCTTTGAATGCTGAGTGTACAGGAAATGGAACACACCAATGGACTATCTCCCCCAATGTCCCGAACGCCTGTATGAATTTAACCAATTTTTTTCAAGGAGTTCCTATGCAGGGAATGATCCAAGTCACGAATATCAATACCTGTATCGTGGACAGTTTGATCGTAACCCACCGGTTCATCTGCCCCAACGGCACGGTTCAGATTGAAACACATGCTTTGCCGATACTAGACGAAGGGATATTCATTGGAAAAGATGGTGCGACCACGCCATTGACCGACTATAACTGTGTACTTCCCGGCGCATTGTACAATGGAGCCTGTACGGTCTATTCCAGCGGCATTGTCTCGGTTGACAAAGATTTCACCTTTACGTCGGCGAATGTGCGTGTTCAACCGGGCCTCTCGGGCTTTGATGTGATTAAGAACTTTACCATGAATCAGAACACGGTCGTGAGCGGCAACTCCGAGCCGGAATGCAATTGCCTGTGGCGGGGTATTTACGTGTATGGGGCGGTTACGATGACTACGGACTCGGATGCTTCTATTCAGGATGCGCTTTATGCGATTCGTGCGGGCTTTAAAAACAAACTGAGCATCAAAAAAACATTGTTTGCTAAAAACTTTATTGGTATCAGGGGCACGGAAGGGCAGTTCAGTCTGCTTGCCTTTCAAGAAAATAAGTTCAACGGCCTTGGCCCGCTCAAGGACATTTGCATCTTGGAGTCTTTGAATGATATCGTAGCGCCAACAAACGGGAACCTTAATAACCAACCTATTGCCCCTGTACCCTACTTTGCGCAACGAGGGTTTGCAGGAATGTATCTTGAAAGGTATATGCTAAATCTAACGCCTCTGCTTCCAGCTTTTCAAAATGTCTTCAGAGAAATGGCTTATGGGATCATGGCGTATGATGGCAACGTTGACATCAACAGAAACAGTATTTTTACAAATATTGCTGCCGGCGCTTATGGTTTTAGGAGAACTGCGGGTATCTTGTTTTTAGACAGGCAGCTACAAGGCCCCAATACCTTTCTCTTTACGGGCAATGGGCAACTTCCCGGCGGCAATATTGATTTCCAAAACTGTATTCTAGGCATGCATGTTCGTTCGGAGCAATCCGCTGCACCCACACAAATTGGTATTGCCCATACAAGAATGTCGCCGGTTCGTACAGGGATTTACCTCGATGCCCGATTTAGCGGCGGTGAGTTTGCAGGGGCAGCCAGCATCAGCAAATATGTGGGAGTGAAAAACAACCAAATTGACGCGAGTATTGGAGGGCAATCCCTCATTTCCAATGCAGGGATATCGTTTCATGATTTTTCACCCGGGGTAAGCGATGTAGAGATTAGCAACAATGTGGTGAATATGAGCTATCCCTTTACTGCGAATGCTGGTGGGGCTACCGGGATAACTGCACATGGAGCTATGCTGTCAGACCCTGGTCCTGGCGTGGTTGAGGTGGACATTTACGAAAACAGGGTTACGCTGAGCAATGGCGCAGAGAACGGCATTGGCTTTGCCGGGCACCCAAATGGCTGGATACGCAACAATGCCGGAGGAGATATCAATAGCGGCAACGGCATTTTTGTGATGAACGGAGATTCCTGGTCAGGAATAATCGTCAATGTAAACAGCAACAACAATTTAGTAGCCTGCAATGAGGTCACTGTGCTTTCCAATGTGGTGGCAGGCCAATTATCTGTTGACGACAGCCAAAATGGGCAATACCTCCGAAACTCGTTCACCGGGCCAGGCAATGGAGCGCATTTTGAATTTTCTTGCCTCGGTTCGGAGTATCGTTGCAACGATATGAGCAACAACACCACAGGATTGTTGTACAACAATTTTGCCGAAACAAACGACCAGGGAACGTTTACAGTTACAAATGGAAATCGTTG
>JANMME010001002.1:0-8745 GCA_031373015.1 Saprospiraceae bacterium | reverse complement strand
GAAAGATATGAAGCGTTAATTACGGTTGAATAGCGATTTTGGATTTTGGATTTTGGATTTACGATTATTTCGATCCGAAGAAGGCATGATTCATGCCTTCTTCGGATCGAAATAATCGTAAATCCAAAATCCAAAATCGTAAATCCTTACTTCCCCGCCGTCAAAATCTTTATCTCTACACGCTGATTGGTCTTTCTGCCCTCGGGCGTCGTGTTGGGCACCAAGGGTTGCTTCTTTCCGTACCCTTTGTACTGCACCCGTTTTGGGTCAATACCTTTTGAAAAAAGATAATTGGCCACGGCCTTGGCCCGTTCGGTGCTGAGGTAATCGGCAAAATCGTCTTTCGGCTGATTGTTGGTATGCCCGCCTACCTCAATGGTCACGGTTGGATTTTCCGTCAAAAAATCATACAATTCATCCAGATAAGTGTACACAGCGGGGCGGAGGCTTGCGCTGTCTGTGGCAAAGGTCAACAGGCGCATGGGGATGGTTTGCCCCTTTTCGATGGCGCGGGTGAGTTCGGGCATGGCGCGTCGGCCTGTTTCGACGTCGAGTGTTCGGGTGCATCCTGCGTCATCGGTAATGGTTACACTGTGTTTTCCGGTAGCAAGATTGGATATGGTTAAGCCAGATTGCCGAGTGTCCCAGACAATTTTATAGGGCGTGGTGCCACCTTTTACGGAGATTTGGGCCTTACCATCCGGATTGGTCGTTGAGCTTGATCCGATGTTTTGGGTCAATTCAACTACGATGGGTTCAGGCGCTTTTACCGTGATCTTGGCTGATTGAGTGGTGCCTTTCACGTCCGTTACTGTCACGGCATAATCGCCTGCAAGGAGGCCGTCAGGAGTTCCCCCAGTAAGCGCCGGGTTGTTCCAGCTGAAGGAGAACGGAGGTTTGCCACCTGAGATGTTTACCTGCAAAGAAGCCTTGTCCAGACCACCACATTTGATGCTGTTTTTCTCCGAGATGCGCACAACAAGGCCCAAAATGTTTTCCGTAATAGCAATTGAACCAACTGCAGTACAGCCGTATGAATCCGTCACGGTTACTTTTGCTGTGCCAGGCGTGAGACGCGAAGCCAAATGGGTACTTTCACCGCTTTCCCACTGGAAGATATATTCGCCTGAGCCGCCAGTAGGTTTGGCGATTGCTTTCCCGTCGGAATTTCCAGCGCTGGCTGGGGATTGCATCTCCACACTGACAGCGAGCTGAGCAGGGGATGGAATAATCGCCCGAATGGTTTTTGACTGGCCAACGGCGTCCGTTACCGTCAGCGAATAATCACCTGCCACAACACTGGGTGAATCACCTCTGATCGAAGGATTGCTCCACGTGTATTGGTAGGGCGTTTTTCCACCTGATACCTGCACAGCCAAAGTAGATTTTTCACCAGTACATTTGATCTTGGTTTTCTCCGTAATGCTGACCGCTAGCGGCAACACGGTTTCTGTCATCATTACACTGGAGGTGGCCGTGCAGCCATTTTCATCTGTTACGGTTACAAAGTGCAGACCGGCGTTGAGGCGCAAAGTGGCAGCGGTGATTTCTCCATTGTCCCAAAGGAAAGCGTGCCCGGGCGCTCCTCCGGCGGTGGAACAAAGGGCTTTTCCATCTGAACCGCCCGGGCTCACTACACCTTGAGCGATGGCTGATGCGCTAAGCGGCTGGGGCGATCTCACTTTGATGGAAGCTGTTAACGTAGTGCCAGCGGCGTCTGTAACAGTTACTACATAATCGCCGGCGGGAACGTTGACAGGGTCTTTGCCCGACAGCGCGGGATTGTTCCAGTCAAATTTTGGCGCCCCTTTTCCACCTTTCACTTCCACGGTGAGTGCAGATTTTTCGCCGGCACACTTGATAGAACCTTTTTCAATGATGCTTACGGTAAGGGTCAACACATTTTCAGGAATGACAAATGTAGCCGTTGAGGCACAACCATTTGCGTCCGTAACGGTGAGGCTGCGGTTGCCCGGGGGGAGTTTGGTGGCGGCAAAAACCGTTTCGCCGTTATCCCACTTGAACGAGTAAACCCCCGTGCCGCCTTTGGCTTGGGCAAGGGCTTTGCCATCCGAGCCGCCTGTGCTGGCAGCGGCTTGCACGAGGGCCGAGACATTGAGCGCATCAGGTTGTTTCACGCTGATGGCTGCTGTGCAGGTGGCGTTGGTAGCGTCCGTAACGGTGACGACATAATCGCCGGCGACCACGTTGTCAGGGCTTTCACCCACCAAGGCAGGGTTGCTCCATTTGGCGCTGAAAGGCTTTTTGCCGCCCTTGATCGCAAGAGTCAGCGCCCCGGCACCCCCAGCGCATTTGATTTTTGTTTTTTCAGTAATGCTTGCCGAAACGGGCTGAGCCACTTCAGAAATGGAGACTTTCAAAATGACGGTACAGCCTTTTGCATCAGCCACAGTCACCGTATGTTCACCAGCCGTAAGTTTGGTAGCGGTGGCCAGCACCTCCCCATTATCCCATAAGACGGTGATACCGGCTGCATTGGTAGGAAGGTCTACCTCGGCTGCACCATCGGCCATGCCGGGTGCGCTGATGGGCTTTTTCTGTTTGGCTTTCACTTTCAGGCGAGAATCTGGAACGCCAATGTCGGCGGTACGGGCCTTACCCTTGCTGTCGGTGACGGTGACGGAATAATTGCCTGCGGCTACGTCTTTTGGGCTTTCACCACTAAGTCCACCTGTCCAAGTCCAGGTATAAGGCTCCAGGCCCCCGGTAATTTTTGCCATGAGTACCGCATCTTTCCCATTGCCTTCGCAACTTATGGGCTTGTCCACGTAAGCGTTCAACACCATGTTGTAGGCTTTGTCTACCATGAAAAGCCCTTTGTCGTCCGTGCCGACCCAAGCCGTGCCATCGGGGTGGACCGCGATGCAGTTGCCGTATTGAGAGGTGTAGTATTCTGGGCCGCCAAACTCGTCGTATGTACCCGCGATCATGTCGTATCGCGTGAGGTTACCGCTCACGAGCCACATTTTCCCGGAGGGGTCAATGTCAAAATCGTTGATATCGCCTTCCAAATATTTTTGGTCCAAGGCCAAATCACTCCATTTGTCGCCCCCCGGGGCTTTGGAAATAAAGCCATCGGCCAGCACATAAATGACGGTGTTGTATTCGCGGATGCGCTGGACGTTGGTGCTAGCCAGATCGTATTTCCAACGCCCGGGAGGGCCATACATCAAGCCTTTGTCAGTTCCGACCCAAATCCTGCCGGATGCGTCCTGAAATATAACGGTGATGTTATCGGATTTGAGTTTGGTGTTGACCGTTTTCCATTGTACATCTTTTTTCAACTCTGGTTGCGTATTGAATCTAATCAACCCCTCCTCATCGGTGCCCAGATAGAGTAGTTGTGCCTTGGCATCATACCAAGCAGCAGTAACGGAACATGGTTCGGTTACTTGAGCCCTAAAGGCAGCTTCAGACCAAGAGAAATCCGCATTGCCGCCCCGAAAGGCCAGCACATTTTTTTCGCCTGGGCCGACTTTGAGCGGCGTGGAGAGGTCGGCCGCTTTTATTTGGAAAATTCCCTTGGAATTGGCCGCCCATTTGCGGCCAGAGCCATCTACCGCCACATTTTTGAGGGACAGCACACGGTCAACGGCACTGCAGCGCGTGACTTCAAGGCCTGCTTTTTGGGCAAAAATATTTTGTGAAAGAAGAAGAAGAGCACTGAAAACCAATAAGTTGAGGGATCGGGAAATCAAGTTGAGCATTTTTTGAATAAAAAAGTTTGCTATGATGCGCGAGGGGAATTACAAACCGCCCTGCTTTTGCGGGCGCAAAAGTAGGGCGGATAAATTGTTTGGGGCTTTAACGAAAATTAAAAGAGAGAATTGTCTGTTCCACAGGGTTGAAAAAGAAGGGCTTCGTGGGCTTTTTTGTAGACTTCGAGTAAAATAAGGGCCATTCGGCACTTTCCCTAACGACGGGGATAATTTAACCTTGATTTTTTCGGTTTTCTCGATTTTTTTAGTGAACTTTGCAGCAATCATGTTCAAAAGCCGAATTTCAAGGCTTTAAGTAGGTAGATCACCTAATTCTAACCAAATTTTATTTGAAAATGAATGACTTTCACATTTTTCTTGATTGGTGAGTGTGCCCAGTTGTAGCGGCTTCACATTTTCCATTTTCCTACCTTAATCTTCTTGCAGTGTAATGGTTGCTTATAAAAAGCAGCTCATTCGTCTTTAATCCATATAACGGCTAATGCTAATCATTAGTCCAATTGGTTTATTTTGTCTATGACGATATAATATTAATATCATATTACAAAATGAAAAATAAATTACTCAGAAAAAATACGGTTATAAATTATTGTTGCGTCCTGATGGTGTGGGGTGTTTTTGTCTGTAGTGGGCAAAGCACAACGATTAAGGCTAACGGTAGTGGCGCCCCATCCAATCCTTGCCCATGGGGTCTACTGGCCGTTGATTTAATAATGAAATCTGATACCAGTTCCTATAAAATTACAGTAAGTGAAATCGGCGTAGAAACTTGTAGTGATACAATTTCAGAGTCGATTATGCTCCCGCCCCCATTGAAGTTGACAGAAACGCATGTGAATGTACTGTGTAATGGTAGCTCAACAGGTTCCATTGATTTGACGGCAAGCGATGGAGTTCCTCCATATACCTACAATTGGGGCGGCGGAATCACCACTGAAGACCGGTCTAACCTGCCAATAGGCACCTATACCGTAACTGTGACCGATTTCAGTGGGGCCACAAAGACCCTCACGGTAACCATTGCAGAACCCCCAGCAATCGTGCTGACCGAAACCCATGTAAACGTGCTCTGCAATGGCAACTCCACCGGCTCGATTGATCTGACAGTATCGGGCGGTACAGGGGCCTATACTTATTCCAGGACGGGCGGGGCGACCACGCAGGACCGTACGCTGCTTGCTTCGGGCACCTACACGGTGACGGTAACGGACGCTAACGCTTGTACCAAAACTCTTTCCGTGACCATCACGCAGCCTGCTGCGTTGGTGCTGACGGAGGCGCACGTGAACGTGCTGTGCAACGGGGCGAGCACCGGTTCCATAGACCTGACGGTGACGGGCGGCACGGGACTTTATACTTACGCCTGGTCGAACGCGGCGGTCACGCAAGACATTTCCAGCCTCGCGGCCGGCGCTTACACGGTGACGGTAACCGATGCAAACGCCTGTACTAAAACTCTTTCAGTAACCATCACGCAGCCCACTGCGCTGGTGCTGACAGAGACGCACGTGAACGTGCTGTGCAACGGTGCGAGCACCGGGTCCATAGACCTGACGGTGACGGGCGGCACGGGGCTTTATACCTACGCCTGGTCGAACGCGGCGGTTACACAAGACATTTCCAGCCTCGTGGCCGGTACCTACACGGTGACGGTAACGGATGCAAACGCCTGTACCAAAACACTTTCAGTGACCATCACGCAGCCTGCTGCGTTGGTGCTGACGGAGGCGCACGTGAACGTGCTGTGCAATGGCAACTCGACCGGTTCGATTGACCTGACGGTATCAGGAGGCTTTGGTGCATACACTTATGCCTGGACAGGCGGCGCGACCACCCAGGATCGAACGCTGCTCGCGGCAGGCACCTATACTGTGACGGTTACCGATGCGAGTGCCTGTACGAAAACCCTTTCGATAACCATCACGCAGCTTTCTGCCTTATCGTTGACAGAAACCCATGTGAACGTGCTTTGCAATGGCAACTCAACAGGGTCCATTGACTTGACGGTAAGCGGTGGCACCTCACCCTATACCTACAGCTGGACCGGGGGAGCCACTACGCAAGACCTTGCAAACCTGGTCGCTGGCACCTACACCGTGACCGTGACCGATGCCAACGCTTGTACGAAAACCCTTTCCGTGGCCATCACACAACCCGCTGCCCTGACATTGTCAACCTCGAACCTGCCAGTGGCTTGTAACGGAAACCCAACCGGTGCGATTGATCTGACCGTTTCAGGCGGTGTTTCGCCTAATACCTATTCATGGACGGGCGGGGCGACCACGCAGGATATTAACGGTTTGGCAGTAGGTACTTATACGGTAACGGTAACGGATGCGAATGGCTGTTCTAAAACTACTTCTGCGACCATCGTGGTGGCCTCTTTGCCTGTGGTTACCTGTCCCGCTAATTTTTCCAAATGTACCAACGATGCTCCCTTTGCACTCACAGGCGCAACGCCGGTGGGAGGGACCTATAGTGGCCCTGGCGTAAGTGGGGGCAATTTTAATCCAGCCACGGCAGGCGTTGGCACACACACCATTACCTATACTTATACGGATGCTTATTTTTGCACGAATTCCTGCACTTTTACCATTACGGTGGGCAGTCCGCCAACCATTACCCTTCAACCAGTAAATACAGAAGGTTGCAAGGACAGCCCGACCAGTTTTTTTTCAGGTGCAAGCGGTACCCCTGCACCTGCGGTACAATGGCAGGTAAGCACTAATGGAGGGGGCAACTGGTCCAATATTCCGGGGGCTACGAGTCCAACCTATACTTTTAACCCGAGTCAAAGCGACGACAACAATCAATACCGGGCGATTTACACCAATAGCTGTGGTTCTGCTACTACCAATGCTGCGGTTTTGGACGTAAATCCCGGGTTAAACATCTCGAATGGAGGGGACCCGACACCTCAATCTGGTTGTCAAGCTAGCGGGAGTGTCACTTTTACAGGTGCAGCGCAAGGTGGACAAGGCACGTTGGGGGCTGTATGGCAAGTCAGTACGGATGGGGGCATCACATGGACCGATATACCCGGAACGAGCAGCACTTCCAATACTGGAAACATCAATACGACCTATACCTTCACGCCAAATGGAAATGAAAATGGTTATCAGTACCGGGTAAAATTTTCTAATGGCTCTTGCACGCCCCTTTACAGTGCTGCTGCAACCTTGACCATCGTTCCCGTCACTCCGGTAGTTGATCAACCTGCCAGTCAGACCTTATGTAATGGCGCGAGCACCACAGCAGTCGTTTTCACAGGTACTGGTACGTCCTACGATTGGAGCAACAATACCCCCAGCATCGGCTTGGCTGCCAGCGGAACAGGAAACATCAGTTCTTTTACAGCAGTAAACAATGGCGCTGTGCCGGTAACGGCCACGATTACGGTAACGCCGGTTTATACAGGAGGAACGCCTCCCGTAAACTGCTACGGAACGCCCAAGACTTTTACGATAACGGTCAACCCCACCCCCGCTGCTCCAGTGGCCGTCAATGGCACGATCTGTGGACCTGGACAAGCTACGCTGGATGCTACCGGTTGCGCGGGCGGCACGTTAACCTGGTACGCCAATGCAAGCGGAGGCTCGCCATTGGGTACTGGGAGTCCATGGTTGACACCTGTTATCAATACCACGACCAACTATTATGTTTCCTGTACCCTGCTTGGCTGTGAAGGGCCGAGAACGCAGGTTGTCGCCACCGTCCGGCCCATTAACCCGGGTGTCATTGCTGCTGATCAAGTTTTTTGCATTAGTGGAGATCCGGCAGCTTTCACCAGCGTGCAAGACGCAACAAGTACTGATAACCAGGTCAATATCACTTATCAATGGCAAATCAGTACGGATGGTGGCGCTAGCTGGACGGATATAGCCGGCGCTACTGGAACCACCTACAATGCGCCCACGGTCAGCGCCACGACCAAATACCGCCGCTGCGCTACAGGGGCCAAGACAAATGGCCCCCCAAGTGGCCAATGGACCTGCACGACGTATTCAAATGTCGTGACCGTAACGGTATCTCCAGCGCTGGTACTGTCGGCAGTTCCCGCAAATGTTTTGTGTAATGGTGGGTCAAATGGCTCAATCAATTTGACCGTATCCGGAGGTACCCCCCCTTATACCTATTCCTGGACAGGTGGCCAAACGGTACAAGACCCGACAGGCCTGACTGCCGGCACCTATACGGTAACGGTTACAGGTACTTATGGTTGCTCGGCAACACTTTCAGCAACCGTGACACAACCTGCTGCTGTACTGACATTGTCGGCAACACCGACGGCTGTTTTGTGCAATGGCGGTTCGAACGGCTCGATCAACCTGACCGTTTCTGGCGGCACCCCTGCCTATACCTATTCCTGGACAGGCGGGCAAACTGTGGAAGACCCCGTTGGGCTGGTGGCCGGGACGTATACCGTAACGGTGACAGACGCAAATGCTTGTACGGCAACGCTTTCAGCGACCGTAACACAACCTGCTGCTGCACTGGTGTTGTCGGCAACACCGACAGCTGTTTTGTGCAATGGTGGCTCGAATGGCTCGGTTGATCTGACGGTTTCGGGTGGCACGCCTGCTTATACCTATTCTTGGACGGGTGGCCAAACGACACAAGACCCCGTTGGGCTGGTTGCCGGGACCTATACTGTAACCGTCACAGACGCAAATGCTTGTACGGCAACCCTTTCGGCGACCGTGACGCAACCTGCTGCGGCACTGACGCTTTCGGCAACTACGACGGCTGTTTTGTGCAATGGCGGCTCAAATGGCTCCATCAACCTCACGGTAACGGGCGGCACCCCTGCCTATACCTATTCCTCGACAGGCGGGCAAACGCAGGAAGACCCCGTTGGGCTGGTTGCCGGGACTTATACCGTGACGGTCACAGATGCAAACGCTTGTACGGTAACGCTTTCGGCCACCATTACCCAACCGACAGCCTTGGTGTTGTCCGCAACACCGACGGCTGTTTTGTGCAATGGTGGCTCAAATGGCTCCAT
>JANMME010000674.1:0-2051 GCA_031373015.1 Saprospiraceae bacterium | reverse complement strand
ACGTTGTTGGATCTGCGCGTGACCATCACAGGTGTGGGCGCAATGCCGATCACCAACCCGGAATTTGCCATTTATCACGGTGACTGCCTTTTTAACGGCCTGGCGGAGTTGGACTGTATCAGTGCGAATCAAGGCCAAATCAGCACCATGCTCGATCTTTTTGGGCTAACGCCGGGGCTTGACTACTACATCCGGGTATCGGATTGGTCGGCGACAGCGACGCCAAACTGGGGCGATTTCACCGTCTGCGTGGACAGCATCCCGCCGATTGTAAACATCACGCAGGGGAGCTCTTCGCTTTGCGCAGGAACACTTTATGATTCCGGCGGCGCGTTTGGCGACTATGGACCGAATGAAGACCATACGTTTGTAATTTGCCCCGATCAGCAATCCGAATGCATAAGTTTTACGCTGGAGTATTACAACCTGGAACCAACCATTGATCCCTTGGGTAGCGGACAGGGCGATGAACTCTCTTTTTACGACGGCGATAATACCAACGCGCCTTTGCTCGCGTCCTTGGATGGGGCGGGCAATAGTCAACAGAATATATCTGGCGGCGGCGGTGTCTGTTTCAAAGTGCAGGCCAAGAGCGGCTGTATTACCGTCCAGTTTGAGTCCGATGGATCTGTGCAGGAAGAAGGCTGGAAAGGTACCTGGCAGTGCAGCAGCGATCCTTGCGAACCCGTTCAGCTGCTGACGATTGACACCACTGATGTTACCGCCGACACCATTGTGGCGGCCATTTCAACAGGCGGTGCTTTGGTGACCGTGACGGACATCCAATGCAACTCCGTACAATACGGCATATTCAATTATGCAACCGAAAGCAACGATCTGAATATGGAAAAAGGGCTGCTGCTTACCTCGGGCCGTGCCACCAATGCGATAGGGGCAAATACCGGAACAAACCCCGGGACGGTCCTGTCTCCTATCAACGATCCAGGAGATACTGACTTGAACTACCTGTCTAATTTATTGGGGAGTGGAAGTTCATCTCACGATGCTTGTATTATAGAATTGGATGTGTTTGCCGAGACAGACGAGGTCGTGTTCGAGTATGTTTTTGGCTCGGAGGAATATCCTGAGTACATTTTTCACGATGAGGGGTTCAATGACATTTTTGCATTTCTGGTGTCTGGTACCGGGATTGCAGGTGACCCAAATCTGACAAACGGCGCTCTGAATATCGCCGTTTTGCCCAACAGCAGCACTCCCGTGCAGATTGACAGCGTAAACAACCAAGTCAATTGGCAATATTACCGCAACAACGAACTCAGCCAAACCATCCAATATGACGGTCTCACGTCTGACTTTCTCGGCGTGAAAAAAAGCCTCACAGCGCGTGTGCCAGTTACGCCCTGCAACACCTACCACCTCAAACTCGCCATCGCAGACCGGGGCGACGAGATATATGATTCTGGCGTATTTGTCTCGAACATCAAGGCTGGCTCCCCCGTCGTGGCCATCCAATTTGCCAGTGGTGTTGATTATTTTATTGAAAGTTGCACCGGCGACGACGACACGATTTTTATCAAGCTTTCAAAGCCGTCTACAGTAGCTACTACGTTTAATATCAGCCTTGGCGGCACGGCTACGGCAGGGGTTGATTATTTGTTGTCCATACCTTCAAGCATTACCTTCCAGCCGGGACAAACCACTTTGGCATTCCCCATTGTCCCACTTGCCGATGCGCTACCCGAAGGCACAGAAACCATTTTGATCAATATTACCAAAAACTACGGGTGTGGTGAAGTGGTGCTAAAGACGCTCCTAGCCGAAATTAAGGATGGCGTTGAAGTGGAGGTTTCTGGCGGCGACACCCTTAAAGTCTGCAAAGGCGACTTCCTGCAACTTAAAGCCAGCGGCGCAACTACTTATTACTGGGAGCCGACTTCGGCGGTGAGCAATGCCTATATTGCTGATCCCGTCACCTCTCCGACCCAAAGCCTTTGGATAAAGGTGACCGGCACCGTAGGTGCTTGCGAGGATGTGGATTCTGTGTTTATTAAAGTCATAGCGCCTGGTATTTCTGTGACGACATTTACGCC